>JAURXG010000029.1 GCA_030654555.1 Aquabacterium sp. | reverse complement strand
GCCCGATTCGGCCCGCGCGCGCAGCGCGTCGGCCACCGTCCAGATCTCGCCGTTGGCCACCACCGGGATGGCCACGGCCGCGCGGATCAGCGCGATGCGGTCCCAGAACGCCGGCGGCCGGTAGCCCTGCGCCTTGGTGCGGGCGTGCACCACCAGCTCGCTGGCGCCGCCCTCGGCGATGGCGCGGGCGGCGTCGAGCATGCGCTGATCGTCGCGGTTGCCCAGCCGCATCTTGGCCGACACCGGCACCGCCGCCGGCACCGCGCGGCGCACCGCCGCCACGATGGCACCGACCAATTCGGGTTCGTCGAGCAGCACGGCGCCGCCGCGGTGCCGGTTCACCGTCTTGGCCGGGCAGCCAAAGTTCAGGTCGATGCCCTCGGCCCCCAGCGCGGCCAGGCGCGCGGCGTTCTCGGCCAGGCAGTGCGCCTCGCTGCCCAGCAGCTGCGCGCGCACCGGCACACCGGCGGCGGTGCGGCTGCCGGTCAGCAGCTCGGGCATCAGGCGGATGAAGGCGTGCTCGGGCAGCAGCCGGTCGGTGATGCGGATGAACTCCGAGACGCAGCGGTCGATGCCGCCCACGCGCGTCAGCACGTCGCGCAGGCTGTGGTCGAGCAGCCCTTCCATGGGCGCGAGCAGGATGGTCATGGCGATCGGCGAACTCGGGCGCGCAGTGTAGGGGCGGGCCAGCGGCGACAATGCGGGCATGAACAAGTACCCCGGCACACGCCCTTCGCTGCCCTTGGCGCAGCCAGGCGCTCCTGAATGAAAACCCCCGAGCGGCTCAAGCCGCTGCTGGACGAAGGCCTGATCGACGCGGTGCAGCGCCAGTTGATGAGCGGCAAGGAGGCGCAGGTCTACGTGGTGCAGAGCGGCGGCGAGACGGTGTGCGCCAAGGTCTACAAGGAGGCCAACAACCGCAGCTTCCGCCAGGCCGTGGACTACACCGAGAACCGCAAGACCAAGAACAGCCGCCAGGCCCGCGCCATGGCCAAGGGCACCAAGTTCGGCCGCCAGGCCATGGAGGCCGCCTGGCAGAGCGCCGAGGTCGACGCGCTGTACCGGCTGGCCGCCGCCGGCGTGCGCGTGCCCAGGCCGATCAATTTCCACGAGGGCGTGCTGCTGATGGAGCTGGTGTGCGACGCCAACGGCGACGCCGCCCCGCGCCTCAACGACATGAGTTTCACGCCCGACGAAGCGCGTGCGCACCATGCCACGCTGATCCGCGAGGTGGTGCGCATGCTGGCCGCCGGCGTGGTGCATGGCGACCTCAGCGAGTTCAACATCCTGGTGGGCGCCGACGGCCCGGTGATCATCGACCTGCCGCAGGCGGTGGCCGCCGCCGGCAACAACCACGCCAGCGCCATGCTCGAGCGCGACGTGGCCAACCTGCGCCACTACTTCGGCCGCTTTGCGCCCGAGCTGCTGAAGACCGACTTCGGCCGCGAGATCTGGGCCCTGTACGAGAAGGGCCTGCTGAGCCCCGACACGGCACTGACCGGCCAGTTCGCGCAGGTGCTCAAGCCCGTCGACCTGGGCCAGGTGCTGGCCGTGATCGACGACGCCAAGGATGAAGAAGCCGCCCGCCGGCTGCGCATGACATGACCCACCCCCGAAGCGCCTGCG
>JAURXG010000019.1 GCA_030654555.1 Aquabacterium sp. | reverse complement strand
TGACCGAAGCGCCGTCGATGGTGGCGAAGCGGTAGTCGGCGTACATCGTGGGCGAGTGGTTGCCCCACACGGCCAGCTTCTTGATGGAAGACACGGCCTTGCCGGTCTTGGCGGCCAGCTGGCTGGCGGCGCGGTTGTGGTCCAGACGCAGCATGGCGGTGAAGTTGCCCGGCTTCAGATCGGGGGCGGCCTTCATGGCGATATAGGCATTGGTGTTGGCGGGGTTGCCAACCACCAGCACCTTGACGTCGCGGCTGGCGACAGCGTTGAGCGCCTTGCCCTGGGTCGTGAAGATGGCACCGTTGATGGCGAGCAGCTCAGCGCGCTCCATGCCGGGGCCGCGAGGACGCGAACCGACCAGCAGCGCGTAGTCGGTGTCCTTGAAGGCAGTCATCGGGTCGCTGTGCGCTTCCATGCCGGCCAGCAGCGGGAAGGCGCAGTCGTCCAGTTCCATCATCACGCCCTTGAGCGCCTCTTGCGCCTTCTCGACCGGCACTTCCAGCAACTGCAGGATGACGGGCTGGTCCTTGCCCAGCATTTCGCCCGAGGCGATGCGGAACAGCAGGGCATAACCGATCTGACCGGCAGCGCCGGTAACGGCCACACGGACGGGCTTCTTGCTCATGGGAGGCTCCAGGAGGATGGTGACGAAAGGGGATCCGGGTCGGCCCGCCGCGGTTGCCTTGGCCTGCCCCGCGCGCAGCGGCTGGGCACGGGGCGAGGACGGCCGCAAGAGCCATTTCGGAGTGTAGGCGAGTCTAGGGGTTGCTACCGATTCTGTCAAAGGTCTTATGTCTTCTATAAGACATCAGTCAGCATTCGATGGACGACCCGCAACGCTTGTGCTGCAATGCCGCACCATGCCTGCCGACGTGTCCCCACCGAACCCCGCGGCCCCGCCCGAGGCGGTGGACGCTGCGCCCGCCGGGCCGTCGTTCAGCCCGCTTTACCAGCAGATCAAGGGGCTGATCACACGCGAGCTGCAGGCCGGCGTGTGGAAGCCCGGCGAGGCCATTCCCAGCGAGCTGGACCTGGCCGCGCGCTTCAAGGTCAGCCAGGGCACGGTGCGCAAGGCCATCGACGAACTGGCCGCCGACAACCTGCTGGTGCGCCGCCAGGGCAAGGGCACCTTCGTGGCCACGCACGCCGAGCAGCAGATCCAGTACCGCTTCCTGCGCCTGATGCCCGACGACGGCGGCGGCCGTGGCATGGCGCGCCGCCTGCTCGATTGCCGTCGCACCCGCGCACCGGCCGACGTGGCGCGCATGCTCGACTGCAAGAGCGGCGATGCGGTGGTGCAGCTGCGCCGCCTGCTGCTGTCCGACGGCCCGGCCGGCAAGCCGGTGGTGCTCGACGAGATCTGGCTGCCCGGTGCCCTGTTCAAGGGCCTGACCGCCGAGCGCCTGGCCGATTACAAGGGGCCGATGTACGGCATGTTCGAGACCGAGTTCGGCGTGCGCATGATCCGCGCCGAAGAAAAGATCCGTGCGCTGGCCGCCGACGCGGCCACCGCCAGCCTGCTGGCCGTGGCGCCGGGCTTTCCGCTGCTCAGCGTCGAGCGGCTGTCCTTCACCTATGGCGACAAGCCGGTCGAGCTGCGCCGCGGCCTCTACAACACCGAGCAGCACTTCTACCGCAACGAGTTGAACTGATGCTGCATCGGCTTGCCAGGGCGGCCACATCGGTGGCGCCGAAAAGCTCCAGGTAAGCCTGCTGCGTTGCAATAAACTCCACGGGTTTCCACCCAGACCAGACCGTTCGAACAACAGCGAGACCACACCCCATGGCAGAGCTCTCCAAGAACCCCGGCGCAAGCGGGGTCGACACCCGCCCCGGCGCCAACATGCGCCTGCTCGACGCGCTGCAATACCCGCTGCCGCTGGCCGCCAAGCTGTCGATCCTGCACCGCGCCAGCGGCATGCTGATGTTCTTCCTGCTGCCGTTCATCGTCTGGATGTTCGACGCCAGCGTCACCTCCGAAGTCTCGTACGACGGCTTCACCAGCGCCTTCGTGGCCGGCATCGGTTTCGTGCCGGGCATCGTGATCAAGCTGGTGGCGCTGGCGCTGATCTGGGCCTACCTGCACCACGCCGTGGCCGGCATCCGCCACCTGTGGATGGACGCCACCCACAGCGTGAGCAAGCAGCAGGGGCATTCGTCGGCCATGGCCACCTTCGTGATCAGCATCGTGCTGACCATTGCGCTGGGCGCCAAGCTGTTCGGTCTGTTCTGACCGTCACAACAACAAGAGGCAAGCAACACATGGCCGTCAACTACGGTTCCAAGCGCCTGGTCGTGGGCGCGCATTACGGGTTTCGCGACTGGCTGAGCCAGCGCATCACGGCGGTGCTGATGGCGTTGTTCACGCTGGCGCTGCTGGTGCAGTTCATCCTGGGCGGGCCGGTGGGCTACGACAGCTGGTCGGGCATCTTCTCGCGCCAGTGGATGAAGGTGCTGACCTTCGTCGTCATCATGTCGCTGGCCTGGCACGCCTGGGTGGGCATGCGCGACGTGTGGATGGACTACATCAAGCCGGTGGGCCTGCGCCTGCTGGCGCAGGTATTCACGATCGTCTGGCTGGTGGGCTGCGCCGGCTGGGCGGTTCAGGTGCTCTGGAGGCTCTGAGAACAACATGGCAGCTATCAAGTCATCAGTGGCCCGTCGCAAGTTCGACGTGGTGATCGTCGGGGCCGGCGGCTCCGGCATGCGTGCATCGCTGCAACTCGCCCGTGCGGGCTTGAACGTGGCGGTGCTGTCCAAGGTGTTCCCCACCCGCTCGCACACCGTGGCGGCGCAGGGCGGCATCGGCGCCTCGCTGGGCAACATGAGCGAGGACAACTGGCACTTCCACTTCTACGACACCGTCAAGGGTTCGGATTGGCTGGGCGACCAGGACGCGATCGAGTTCATGTGCCGCGAGGCGCCCAAGGTGGTCTACGAGCTCGAGCACTTCGGCATGCCGTTCGACCGCAACCCCGACGGCACGATCTACCAGCGCCCGTTCGGCGGCCACACCGCCAACTACGGCGAGAAGCCGGTGCAGCGCGCGTGCGCCGCCGCCGACCGCACCGGCCACGCGATGCTGCACACGCTGTACCAGCAGAACGTCAAGGCGCGCACCCAGTTCTTCGTCGAGTGGATGGCGCTGGATCTCATCCGCGATGCCGACGGCGACGTGGTGGGCGTCACCGCGCTCGAGATGGAGACCGGCGAGGTCTACGTCCTCGAAGCCAAGACCACGCTGCTGGCCACCGGCGGCGCCGGCCGCATCTACGCGGCCAGCACCAACGCCTTCATCAACACCGGTGACGGCCTGGGCATGGCGGCGCGCGCGGCCATCCCGCTCGAAGACATGGAGTTCTGGCAGTTCCACCCCACCGGCGTGGCCGGCGCGGGCGTGCTGCTGACCGAAGGCTGCCGCGGCGAGGGCGCGATCCTGCGCAACGTCAACGGCGAGCGCTTCATGGAGCGCTACGCGCCCACGCTGAAGGACCTCGCGCCGCGTGACTTCGTCTCGCGCTGCATGGATCAGGAGATCAAGGAAGGTCGCGGCTGCGGTCCCAACAAGGACTACATCAACCTCGACATGACCCACCTGGGCGGCGACACCATCCTCAAGCGCCTGCCCAGCGTGTTCGAGATCGGCCACAACTTCGCCAACGTCGACATCACCAAGGAAGCGATTCCGGTGGTGCCGACCATCCACTACCAGATGGGTGGCATCCCCACCAACATCAACGGCCAGGTGGTGGCGCCGAAGAACGGCAACCCCAACGACGTGGTCAACGGCCTGTACGCGGTGGGTGAATGCTCCTGCGTCAGCGTGCACGGCGCCAACCGGCTGGGCACCAACTCGCTGCTCGACCTGCTGGTGTTCGGGCGCGCCGCGGGCAACCACATCGTCGGTGCGCTGGCCAAGTCGACCAAGGAGCACAAGCCGCTGCCCGCCGACGCGGCCGACGCCTCGCTGGCGCGCATCGCCCGGCTCGACGGCAGCAACTCGGGCGAATACGCCCAGGACGTGGCCAACGACCTGCGTGCCACGATGCAGAAGCACGCGGCGGTGTTCCGCACGCAAGAGCTGATGACCGCCGGCACGGTGGAAGTGGCCAAGCTGCGCGAGCGCGTGGCCGCCATCACGCTCAAGGACAAGAGCAAGGTCTTCAACACCGCGCGCATCGAGGCGCTGGAGGTCGAGAACCTGATCGAGGCGGCGCAAGCCACCATCGAGTCGGCCGCCGCGCGTCATGAGTGCCGCGGTGCCCACACGGTGAAGGACTACGAGCGCGGCGCCGACGATGCGCAGTTCCCGCTGGGCCGCAACGACGCCGAGTGGATGAAGCACACGCTGTGGTACAGCCAGGGCAACCGCCTGGACTACAAGCCGGTGAACCTCACGCCGCTCACCGTCGACAGCGTGCCGCCCAAGGTCCGTACGTTCTGAAGCCAGCAGGTCGCAGGAAACCCCCATGACGAAAAGAACCTTCCAGATCTACCGCTACGACCCGGACAAGGACGCCAAGCCGTACATGCAGTCGGTCGACGTCGAACTCGACGGCCACGAGCGCATGCTGCTGGAC
>JAURXG010000017.1 GCA_030654555.1 Aquabacterium sp. | reverse complement strand
CCCGACCAGGATACGCCCGATGATCCCCTTGAGCCGCATCGCCACGCTGTTGGCCACCACCCTGGCCTTCGCGCCGCCGCTGCAGGCCGCCGGCGGCGGCATCGACGGCTTCAGCGCCAGCGCGAGCACCGTGTACGTGGGCGACACGGTGGACTTCTGGGTGCAGTTCAACGTCAGCACCAGCTCCTGGAGCAGCGGCGGCAGCAACCCCGACGAGCCAGCACCCGCCGAAGGCTACCAGGACTGGAATGTCAACTGGTACAGCTGGGAGCACGAGACGCTGCGCAGCGTGTGGCTGCAGGCCGGCGATCAAGGCTTCAACGACACACCCGCGGCGTCACCCGGCAGCGGCTACAGCAGCGGCTGGTCATTCTCGATCACCTTCGCCCAGGCCGGCTCCTACGACATCGGCGTGACGGGCGGCTGGGAGGCCGAGCTGAGCACCGGCTACAGCAACGAGAGCGCGTCGCGCAACTGCTATTACACCGACCCCGACTACAGCACCGACCTGGCCTGCGATGCCTGGTACTGGCAGTACAGCGACTACAACGACACCTACTCGATCAGCGGCAGCCTGTCGGCCGGCCCGCTGAACGTCCAGGTACTGGCGGTGCCCGAACCGGCGACGTGGGCGCTGTGGCTGGCGGGCGCGGGCCTGCTGGGCTGGCGCGCCCGACCCCGGACCTGATCGACCCGCAGCGGGGCGCAGGCGCCCGTGTTGCGCTGTCCCCTACAGTGGCCCCCTTCGTGGCGCCACCGGGCGCCCGCCACCCCCTGGGCCCGCCTTGCCAAGACCCTTGCTCGACTCGCCTCGCCTGCTGTTCTGGGGCCCCACGCTGATCTGGGCCTCGACCTGGCACGTCATCCTCTACCAGCTGGGCGAGGTGCCGGCGCTCAACGCGGTGGCCTGGCGATTTGCGCTGGCCTCGGCGCTGCTGTTTGCGCTGGCAGCCTGGCGCGGCGAGGCCTGGCGCCTGCCGGCGCG
This sequence comes from Aquabacterium sp., assembly GCA_030654555.1. GTDB lineage: Bacteria > Pseudomonadota > Gammaproteobacteria > Burkholderiales > Burkholderiaceae_C > Pseudaquabacterium. The sequence goes on along the minus strand of JAURXG010000017.1, from coordinate 3,891 downwards.
CATGCACCCCTGGCTGCTGCTGACCGGCCTGGTGCAATACGGCCTGAACTACTGGGGCGTCTACGAGGCTGAGCGCCACATCCCGTCGGGGCTGGTGGCGGTGCTGTTCTCGCTGATGGTGTTCGGCAACGCGGTCAGCGGCGCCTGGCTGTTCGGCCAGCCGATCACCCGGCGCTTCGCCGCCTCGGCCGGCGTGGGCGTGCTGGGCGTGACGCTGATCTTCTGGCCCGAGGTGCTGGCCACCGGCGCGCGGCCGCAGGCGGCGCTGGGCCTGGCTTTCGGGCTGGGTGCGGTGCTGTGCGCCTGCACCGGCAATGCCTTGACGCTGACCCAGACACGGCGCGGTGTGCCGCTGGTGCCGATGCTGGCCTGGTGCATGGCCTATGGCGCGCTGGGCCTGCTGGCCGCCGCGGGCGTCAGCGGCGTCGGCTGGCAGCTGGGCCACAGCGTGGCCTGGTGGGCGTCGCTGGCCTACCTGGCCAGCATCGGCACGGTGGCGCCGTTCCTGCTGTACTTCAAGCTGGTGCAGCGCGACGGGCCGGGGCGCGCGGCGCTGACCGGCGTGCTGATCCCGGTGATCGCGCTGGGGGTCTCGGCCGCGCTGGAGGGCTGGCAGCCCAGCGTGCTGTCGCTGGTCGGCATGCTGCTGTGTCTGGGCAGCGTGTACGTGGCCACCCGGCCGGTGCCGGCTGCGCCCGCGCTCAGCTGAGCGTCACCGGCACGCGCGGCGCCAGCGCGCACATCAGCTCGTAGCCGATGGTGCCGGCCGCCTGCGCCACCTCGTCGATGGACAGGCAGCTGCCGTCCTGGTCGAAGTGGGGCCCGCGGCCCCACAGCGTGACCTCGCTGCCCAGCTGCGCCGCCGGCACCGGCGTCAGGTCGACCGCCAGCATGTCCATCGACACCCGGCCCACCGTGGCGCAGCGCACGCCGTCCACCAGCACCGGTGTGCCGCTGCCGGCATGGCGCGGGTAGCCATCGGCATAACCGCAGGCGACGATGCCGATGCGCAGGGCGGTTTCGGCGACGAAGCGGCTGCCGTAGCCCACCGTGTCGCCCGGCTGCAGCGGCTGGATGCCGATCAGCTTCGAGCGCAGCGTCATCGCCGGCTGCAGGCCCCAGTGCGCGCTGTCGTGCTCGGGGAAGTCGGGCGCGCTGCCGTAGGTCAGGATGCCGGCGCGCACCCAGTCGCTGGCCAGGCCGGCGTGCCGCAGCACGGCCGCGCTGTTGCTCAAGGACCGCTCGCCCGGCAGGTCGCGCGTGGCCTGCTCGAAGACCGCCACCTGGTGGGCGATGCCGGTGGGTGAGTCGGCGTCCGAGAAGTGCGTCATCAGCGAGATCTCGTCGACCTGCGGCAGCGCGTTCAGCCGCGCCCAGGCGGTGCGCAGGGCGGTGGGCGAGAAACCCAGCCGGTTCATGCCGCTGTTCATCTTCAGGAACACGCGGTGCGGCTGGTGCGTCTTGTGCCGGCTGAGCCAGTCGATCTGCTGTTCGTTGTGCACCGCATGCCACAGGTTCAGGCGCGAGCACAGCTCCAGATCACGCGGCTCGAACACGCCTTCGAGCAGCAGGATCGGGCCGCGCCAGTCCAGCGCGCGCAGCCGAGCGGCCTCGGCCAGGTCGAGCAGCGCGAAGCCGTCGGCGCTGCGCAGCGGCTCGAACACCCGCTCGATGCCGTGGCCGTAGGCATTGGCCTTGACCACGGCCCAGACCCGCGCGTCGGGCGCCTGGGCGCGGGCGCGCGCCAGGTTGTGGGCCAGGGCGTCGGGGTGGATCAGCGCTTCGATCGGACGGGGCATCGCCCGGATTCTGCCCGCACCACCCGCGAGGCCGCCCGCCGCACCCCGACCCGCGTGGCCCGCAGCCGCGGGGCGCCGCGGCCCCGGGGCCAGGGGGTGCGTGCTATAACCGCGCCGCACTCGGACGCCACGCGGCGTCCGGATGGACTTGCAGGATGGTGCCCGGTTCGGCCCCCTTCCGTACCGATCGGAGACATGTTGGGGCGACCCCGAAGACGAAGCGCATGAAAAGAGGCTTCTACACCATCATGGCGGCGCAGTTCTTCAGCTCGCTGGCTGACAACGCGCTGCTGGTGGCTGCCATCGAACTGCTGCGCAGCTCCAACTCGCCGCCCTGGCAGATCCCGGCGCTGACGCCCATGTTCGCGCTGTTCTACGTGCTGCTGGCGCCCTTCGTGGGGGCGTTTGCCGATGCGGTGCCCAAGGGCCGGGTGATGTTCGTCTCCAACACCATCAAGGTGGCGGGCTGCCTGATGATGCTGTTCGGCAGCCATCCGCTGCTGGCCTATGCCATCGTCGGGCTGGGCGCGGCGGCCTACTCGCCGGCCAAGTACGGCATCCTGACCGAGCTGCTGCCACCCTCGCAGCTGGTCAAGGCCAACGGCTGGATCGAGGGGCTGACCATCGGCTCGATCATCCTGGGCATCCTGCTGGGCGGCCAGCTGGTGGGCCCGCGGCTGGCGCCCTGGCTGCTGGGTTTCGACCTGCCCCTGCTCGACACCGGCATCGACACCGGGCCCGAGGCGGCCATCGCCTCGATGGTGGCGGTGTACATCCTGGCGGCGGTCTTCAACCTCTACATCCCGCGCACCGAGGCCGTGCTGCAGCCGCTGTCGGGCAGCCCGGTGGTGCTGGTGCGCGACTTCGCCCAGTGCAATTCGCGGCTGTGGGCCGACAAGCTGGGGCAGATCTCTCTGGCCACCACCACCATGTTCTGGGGCGTGGGCGGCAACCTGCGCATCATCGTCTTCCCCTGGGCGGCGGCGGCACTGGGCTACACCACCACGCAGGCCAGCAGCCTGGCCGGCGTGGTGTCGATCGGCGTGGCGGTGGGCGCGGTGGTGGCGTCGATGCGCATGCGCCTGGACAAGGCCACCGGCGTGATCCCGCTGGGCATCGTGATGGGCGTGCTGGTGATCGGGCTGAACCTGATCCGCGACGTCTGGGTGGCGATCCCGTTCCTGATGCTGCTGGGCCTGGCCGGTGGCTACCTGGTGGTGCCGATGAACGCACTGCTGCAGCACCGCGGCCACAACCTGATGGGTGCCGGCCGCTCGATCGCCGTGCAGAACTTCAACGAGCAGGCCTGCATCCTGGGCCTGGGCGCGTTCTACACCGGCATGGTCAAGCTGGGCCTGTCGGCCTTCACCGCCATCGCGGTGTTCGGGCTGGTGGTGGCCGGGGTGATGGAGCTGATCCGCCGCTGGCACCAGCGCAACTGCGTGCTGCACCGCGACGAGGTGGAACGGCTGCTGGCCATCGCCCGCACCGACAAGCACTGATGGGCCCGCCGCGGGGCCGCGGTCGCTGATGGCGGCCGGGCGGTCGGCGTCATCGGGCCGCTGGCTGGCCGCGCTGGCCCTGGTCTTCAACGCCTTCACCTGGGGCGTGAGCTGGTGGCCCTTCCGCCAGTTGAGCGCGCTGGGCCTGCACCCGCTGTGGCTCACCGGCCTGAGCTACGGCGTGGCGGTGGGCTTGCTGGTGGCGCTGCGGCCGGCCGCGCTGGGCCTGGTGCTGCGCACGCCGGCGCTGTGGGTGCTGGTGGTGGCCGCCGGGCTGACCAACGCCTGCTTCAACTGGGCGGTGAGCATCGGCGACGTGGTGCGGGTGGTGCTGCTGTTCTACCTGATGCCGCTGTGGACGGTGCTGCTGTCGCATTGGCTGCTGGGCGAGCGCATCAGCGTGCGCGGTGCGGTGCGGGTGGCGCTGGCGCTGGGCGGTGCGGTGGTGGTGCTGTGGCCTCCCGGCGGCAGCGGCTGGGACGCGCTGCCGCTGCCGCGCAGCCTGCCCGACGCGCTGGGGCTGCTGGGCGGCTTCAGCTTCGCGCTGAACAACGTGATGCTGCGCCGCGAGGCGCACCGGCCCGAATCGG
>JAURXG010000014.1 GCA_030654555.1 Aquabacterium sp. | reverse complement strand
CCACGCTGTTCTTGTGGTTCTTGGGGATCACGCGGTTGTAGTCCGGGAACTTGCCCTCGACGAGCTTGGTCACGAACTCCATGCCGCTGAAGCTGAACTTCGCCTGGTTGCTGGCAAAGCGCATCTCGATGGGCGTGTCTTCGTCCTTGAGCAGGCGCTGCAGCTCCAGCACCGTCTTGCGCGGCAGGATCACCTCCTGCTTGGGGATGTCGGTCTCCAGCTGCGCCTGGGCCAGGCCCAGGCGGTGGCCGTCGGTGGCCACCAGCGTCAGCTGCTTGCCTTCGGCGACGAACAGGATGCCGTTGAGGTAGTAGCGGATGTCGTGCACCGCCATCGCGAAGTGCACCTGGTTGATCAGCGTCTTCAGGGTCTTCTGCGGCACGCTGAAGGCGGGGCCGAAGTCGACCGCCTCGTTCACGAGGGGAAAATCATCCGCCGGCAGCGTCTGCAGCGTGAAGCGGCTTTTTCCGCCGGTCAGCGTGAGCTTGTTGGCCGCCGCGCTGAGCGTGACCAGTTGGTCGGCCGGCAGCGTGCGCAGGATGTCGATCAGCTTGCGGGCACCGACGGTGGTGCTCAGGTTGCCCGCGTCACCGCCCAGCGTGGCCTGGGTGCGCACCTGGATCTCGAGGTCGCTGGTCGTGAACTCGATGTCCTCGCCGGTCTTGCGCAGCAGCACGTTGGCCAGGATGGGCAGCGTGTGCCGCCGCTCGACGATGCCGGCCACGCTTTGCAGGGCTTCCAGCAGTTTTTGTTGCGGCGCTTTTAAAACAATCATGTCTTCCTCTTTGAACTTAGTAGTTCTAGTAGAGAGCGGGTCATTTTGTGAACAAGCCCATTTTCGCCTGTCTTTTCAAGGCTTTAGAGCCGGCTCAACCCTGTGGGCCGAGGGCCCTGAGCGGCGGGGCTCACCGATAACAACTTCGAACGGGCGCTCGGGCCTGTGGACAGGTGCCAAGTTGTTCGAAACTTGTCCACAACGCTGTGCCTTGACAAGCGCACCGCTGCTTGCCTTCTGCAGGCAAGCAAACGCCATGGATCCGGCGCTGCCGGTCCACTGGCGTTGCGCCCTGGAGGGGGAGGCGCCGAAGGCGCATCGGGGGAAGGCCATCACCCCTTCAGCGTCTGTTCCAGCACGTGCAGCTGCTGGTTCAGTTCGCTGTCTTTCTGCCGGTCGCCGCCGATCTTGCGCACCGCATGCAGCACCGTGGTGTGGTCGCGCCCGCCGAACAGCTCGCCGATCTCGGGCAGGCTCTTCTGCGTCATCTCCTTGGCCAGGTACATCGCGATCTGGCGCGGCTTGGCGATGCTGGCCGGGCGCTTCTTGCTGTACATGTCGGCGATCTTGATCTTGTAGAAGTCGGCCACCGTCTTCTGGATGTTCTCCACCGAGATCTGCCGGTTCTGGATGCTCAGCAGGTCCTTCAGCGCCTCGCGCGCCAGGCCGATGCTGATGTCCTTGTGGCTGAAGCGGCTGTAGGCCAGCACCTTGCGCAGCGCCCCTTCGAGCTCGCGCACGTTGGCCCGCACGTTCTTGGCCACGAAGAAGGCCACGTCCTCGGGCATCTCGGTGCCCTCGGCCAGCGCCTTGCGCATCAGGATGGCCACGCGCATCTCCAGCTCGGGCGGCTCGATGGCCACCGTCAGGCCGGCCTCGAAGCGGCTGGTCAGCCGCGTGTCGATGTCGACCAGCCCCTTGGGGTAGGTGTCGCTGGTCATGATGATGTGCGCCCGCTTGGCCAGCAGCGCCTCGAAGGCGTTGAAGAACTCCTCCTGGGTGCGGTCCTTGCCGGCGAAGAACTGCACGTCGTCGATCAGCAGCAGGTCGAGGTTGTGGTACTTCGCCTTCAGTTCGTCGAAGGTCTTGCGCTGGTAGTTCTTGACCACGTCGCTGATGAACTGCTCGGCATGCAGGTACAGCACGCGGGCGTCGGGCTTGTCCTTGAGCAGCGCGTTGCCGACGGCGTGGATCAGGTGGGTCTTGCCCAGGCCGACACCGCCGTAGATGAACAGCGGGTTGTACATGACACCCGGCGCGCCGGCCACGTGCAGCGCGGCGGTGCGGGCCATCTGGTTGGCGCGGCCGGCCACCAGGGTGTCGAAGGTCAGTGCGGTGTTCAGCTTGTGGCTGTTGGCGGCCGGCGGCAGGTGCACGCCGGCGCCATGCATGCTGCCACTGGGCATGGCCCGGCCCTGGCCATCGGGCGCGGCGTTGGGCCGCACGCTGGTCGATGGCGCCATCGCCTGGCCGTTGAGCAGTGCCGCGGCCCGCACCGGCCCGTTGGCCGCGGGGGGTCGCACCGGCGGCTGGTCGCGAGCGGCCAGCGCCAGTTCCAGCCGCACCGGGTGGCCGGCCAGGTCGCTGAGGATGCTCTCGATGCGATGGGCGTACTGCGAGCGTATCCAGTCGAGCTTGAAGCGGTTGGGCACGCGCACCTGCGCCACCGCGCCGCCGTTGCCGTCATCGCTGATGTCGGCCGGCGGCAAGGCGCGGATCCAGGTGTTGAATTGCTGTTCGGACAGTTCGGTGGCGAGTTGCTCGCAACCCCGCTGCCACAAGTCTGGGCTCATTGTGGACAAGTTCTTCTGAGAGCGGCCGCATTGTAGGCCCCACGGCCCGGCCAGACCCGGTTATCCACAGAACGCTGCGGCAGGTCAATGGCCCCTGCAAGCCACGGCCCGTGGTGCAAGTGTTTGACCGCAAAGGGGGTTTTTGCTCTAATAGTGGGTTTCCCCAACGCGCAGGTGCGTTGACGGTGGCATCGGGGTGCCTCGAGACTTTGCAGGCTGGTCAGGCTGCACAGCGCTGGAGGCCCCGGGCATCCACCCGTTCAACCGATCGGCATCCGGCACCCGCCGGAGCATCCTGCGTCCAGCGTTGCGGGGCCCCTGAAGGAAACTCACCATGAAGCGCACCTACCAGCCTTCCAAGACCCGCCGCGCCCGTACGCACGGTTTTCTCGTCCGCATGAAGACCCGTGGCGGCCGTGCCGTCATCGCCGCGCGCCGCGCCAAGGGCCGCAAGCGCCTGTCGCAGGTCTGATCCGACCGGCTTGCTGCGCCTGAGGCCGCACCGTCGCTGCGCGAGCCCGCGTGTCCGCCGCGAACACCTGCACGACAGCACCGCCCAACCCGGTCATGGTCGGACGCATCGTGCGGTCGGCCGATTTCCAGCGTGTGCTGGCGGTGGCGCCGCGTTCGCGCAGCGCTCACTTCGCCGCGCACCATCTGTCGGCCAGCCCCAGCCTGCCCTGCAAGGCCAGCAAGAAGCCCGTTTCGGCCGAGTTATCCACAGGTGATGCACGCAGTTGCCCACCGCCTGTGGATGAGTCGCCTGCCACGGCGCCCGAAGCCGCTCCCGCCGGCCGCTGGCTGGGCCTGGTGGTGCCCAAGCGGCATGCCCGCCGATCCGTCACCCGCAGCCTGCTCAAGCGGCAGATGCGCGCGGTGATGCGTTGCCACGCCCAGGCCTTGCCGCCCGGGTTGTGGGTGCTGCGCCTGAAGGCCCCTTTCGACCGCCAGCAGTTCACCAGCGCGGCGTCGGCGCCATTGCAGCAGGCCGCCGGCGACGAACTGCAGCAGTTGCTGCAGCGGGCGGCCGAGCCACGCTCCGGGCCAAGGCGCTGACGGCCATGGGCTGGCTCGCTGCCCTCGCTGCCTTGCCAGGCCGGCTGTTGATCGGCGCGGTGCAGGGCTACCGCTACCTGCTCAAGCCCTGGCTGGGCAACGTCTGCCGCTTCGAGCCCAGCTGTTCGGCCTATGCCCTGGCCGCGCTGCAGCAGCACGGTGCCGCCGCCGGCACCTACCTGGCGGCCCGGCGCATCCTGCGCTGCCATCCCTGGTGTGACGGGGGCAACGATCCCGTGCCCGACGCGCCACCGCCCCTGTTCACCCGTTTGCTCTCTTCGAAGACCCGTCCATGAACGACATGCGCCGCACCATCCTCTGGGTGGTGTTCTCCGTCTCGCTCGTCCTGCTGTGGGACGCCTGGAACAAGCACAACGGCAATCCGTCGATGTTCAGCCCCACGCCGGCGCGGCCGGTGGCGGCGGCCGGTTCGGCACCGCCGCCGGTCGCCGGTGTTCCAGCGGCCACGACGACGGCGGGCGCCACGCCCGGTGTCGCGGCGGCGGCCATGCCCACGGCGGCGGCCTCTGCACCGGTGGTCGGCGAGAAGGTCACCATCAGCACCGACGTGCTCAAGGCCACGCTCGACAGCAAGGGCGGCGATCTGGTGCGGCTGGAGCTGCTGAAGTACAGCGACGCGGCCGATCCCAAGCAACGGGTGGTGCTGTTCGACCAGAGCGCGCAGCGGGTCTACCTGGCGCAATCGGGCCTGATCACCACCCAGCCCGGCATCAGCCTGCCCAACCACCTGACGGTGATGACCGTGCTGCCCGGCGAGCGCACGCTGGCCGATGGTGCGGCCGCGCTGAGCGTGGTGTTCGAGTCGCCCGAGATCGGCGGCGCGCAGCTGGTCAAGACCTACACCTTCCGCCGCGGCGACTACACGGTGAGCGTCAAGCACGAGCTGCGCAACCAATCGGCCACCGCCCTCGCGCCGCAGCTCTACCTGCAGCTGGCGCGTGACGGCAACCCGCCGCCCGGCGAGTCGAGCTTCTATTCCACCTTCACCGGCCCGGCGATGTACACCGAGGCCAGCAAGTTCCACAAGATCGACTTCAAGGACATCGAGAAGGGCAAGGCCGAGCACGACAAGACCGGCGACGGCGGCTGGGTGGCGATGGTGCAGCATTACTTCGCCACCGCCTGGCTGGTGCCCGAGAAGGCGCAGCGCGAGTTCCGCACCGCGAAGGTGAGCGACAACTTCTATTCCATCGCGATGGTGCTGCCGCTGGGCGAGGTGGCACCCGGCGCCAGCAAGACCCACGAGGCCACGCTGTTCGCCGGCCCGCAGGAGGAGAAGAAGCTCGAGGCCCTCGCGCCCGGGCTCGAGCTGGTCAAGGACTACGGCTGGCTCACCATCCTGTCCAAGCCGCTGTTCTGGCTGCTCGACCAGCTGCACAAGCTGCTGGGCAACTGGGGCTGGGCCATCGTGGCGCTGGTGGTGCTGCTGAAGATCGCGTTCTACTGGCTCAACGCCAGCGCCTACAAGTCGATGGGCAAGATGAAGGCCATCAACCCCAAGGTGATGGAGATGCGCGAGCGCTACAAGGACAAGCCGCAGCAGATGCAGCAGGAGATGATGCGCATCTACCGCGAGGAGAAGGTCAACCCGCTGGGCGGCTGCCTGCCGATCTTCGTGCAGATGCCGTTCTTCATCGCGCTGTACTGGGTGCTGCTGTCCAGCGTGGAGATGCGCAACGCACCGTGGATCGGCTGGATCCACGACCTGTCGACGAAAGACCCGTTCTTCATCCTGCCGCTGCTGATGACCGCGTCGACGATGTTCCAGACCTGGCTGAACCCGACGCCACCCGATCCGGTGCAGGCCAAGATGATGTGGATCATGCCGCTGATGTTCAGCGTGATGTTCTTCTTCTTCCCCGCCGGCCTGGTGCTGTACTGGCTGACGAACAACATCCTGGGCATCGCCCAGCAGTGGTTCATCAACCAGCAGCTGGGGCTGAACAAGAAGCTGTGATGGTTTGCACGGCAGTGCGCCGTGCATCCCCCGACCAGGGGTTTGACGCTGCGGCGATAGCGTCGATGATGGGCTGACGGGCCCGGCCCGGTTGCATCGGCCCCCGGGCCGGGCGCCGGCACCACGGCCTCACCGATCAATGCGGGGACCCCCGGCGCAGCCCAGCACCGGCCTTGGAGCGTGATGACGGGCAGCTCACGCGAGCCACCCGGCGCTTCACCCCGCGCCATCTTCGGCCGTTGCCGCCGCGCCCGCGCGGCATGGCCGGTGCGGGACAATCCGCCGCGTGCCGAACTCCCAGCTCCAGGACCCGATCGTCGCCATCGCCACCGCCCATGGCCGCGGCGCGGTGGGCATCGTGCGCGTGTCGGGCCGTGGCCTGGCGCCGCTGGTGATGGCGCTGTGCGGCCGTGCGCTGCCACCGCGCCAGGCCTGCTACGGCCCCTTCCGGGACGCCGATGGCCAGGCCATCGACCAGGGCCTGGCGCTGTGGTTCCCGGCGCCGCACTCGTACACCGGCGAAGACGTGCTCGAACTGCAGGCCCATGGCGGCCCGGTGGTGCTGCAGCTGCTGCTGGCGCGCTGCCTGCAGGCCGCGGCCGACCCCGACACCGAGGCCGCCGCCACCCCGCGCCTGCCCCGCCTGCGCCTGGCCGAGCCGGGTGAATTCACGCAGCGCGCCTTCCTCAACGACAAGCTCGACCTGGCCCAGGCCGAGGCCGTGGCCGACCTGATCGAGGCCAGCACCGAGGCGGCGGCGCGCTCGGCCGGACGCTCGCTGTCGGGCGCCTTCTCGCACGAGGTGGAGGCACTGCGCCAGCGCATCGTGCGCCTGCGCTTGCTGGTCGAGGCCACGCTCGACTTTCCGGAGGAGGAGATCGACTTCCTGCAGCAGGCCGACGCCCACGGCCAGCTCGACGCGATCGAGTCCACGCTGGCCGCGGTGATGGCCCGCGCGCGCCAGGGGGCGCTGCTGCGCGAGGGCCTGCAGGTGGTGCTGGCCGGCCAGCCCAACGTCGGCAAGAGCAGCCTGCTGAACGCGCTGGCCGGTGCCGAGCTGGCCATCGTCACCGCCATCCCGGGCACCACCCGCGACAAGGTCAGCGAGACGATCCAGATCGAAGGCGTGCCGCTGCATGTGATCGACACCGCCGGCCTGCGCGGCGAGGGGGAGGCCGGCGACGAGGTGGAGCGCATCGGCATCGCGCGCAGCTGGGCGGCCATCGCGCAGGCCGACGCGGTGATCTTCCTGCACGACCTGACGCGCCGCGGCCAGCCCGATTACGAGGCGGCCGAGGCGCTGATCGCCGAACGCCTGCACGTCGACGACGCCACCCGGATCCTGCACGTGCACAACAAGGCCGACAGCGCGGCACCGGGTGCGTTGCCTGCCGCCGAGATATCGCTGTCGGCGCGCACCGGCGCCGGGCTGGACGCGCTGCGCCAGGCGCTGTTGCAACGCGCCGGCTGGCAGGCCGCCACCGAAGGCGTGTTCATCGCCCGCAAGCGCCATGTGCTGGCGCTGCAGCGCACGGCCACCCACCTGCAGGCCGCCCGCGCACATGCCGCGGTGGGCGATACCGCGCTGGACCTCTTTGCCGAAGAACTGCGCCTGGCGCACGATGCCCTGAGCGAGATCACCGGGGCCTTCACCTCCGACGATCTGCTGGGCGAGATCTTCGGGAAGTTCTGCATCGGCAAGTGACCCCGCGCCGGCACGGCATCACACGGGACTCTGCGTGCCGTCAATGCCCCGCTGCGGCACGGGATTAGCGTTGAAGCCCAACAACAACCCACGGAGGCCCATCATGTCCTCGTACCGCCTGCAACGCTCACCGGCATGGATGGGGGCCGGCCGCGTCCTGGCGTTGGCCACGCCCCTGTTGTTCGCCGCTTGCGGCGGCGGCGGTGGTGGCGACAGCACGCCCGTCAACCCCAACAGTTATGACCTGGATGCGGCGATGACGCGGGCTTATGCCAACGGCGCCAGCTTCACCGGCTTGAAGGCCACCGCGTCGAACGGCGCCGTGATCACGCTGGGGCTGACGCTCGGCGCGGGCGCCGACGCGGTGTTCGAAGGCACGCTGCGCAAGGTGTCGCTGCAGACCATCACCGTGTCGGCACCGGGCTTGGCCACTGAGACCACCAGCGCCACCGAGTACTACAGCACCACCCCGTTCCGCACCTACGGCAGCATCGACGACGCGGGCAACTACGGCCTGGCCTCGGCCACCGGCAACCTGCCCACCGCGGCGCGCGTCGGTGATACCGGGCCGCTGAGCACGCAGGTCTTCTACGCCGACGCCAGCAAGGCCACCGTGACGATGAACGCCACCAACACCTGGGAGGTGCAGAGCGACGGCACCGCCAGCACGGCCTGGGCCTGCAGCAAGACCGTGGCGCGCGAGGTGGGCAGTGCCGCCGACCTGGTGCAGAACCTGTGCTTCCGGATCAACACCGCCGGTGACGTGTCGGCCGCCAAGTTCACGATGAGCCTGCCGACCGAGACGCTCGAGTTCAAGTGAGCCGCGCGGTCGGTCGATCAGCGTCCGGCGCCTGCCGGGTGCTGGGGCCTGTCGTCAGCCCTTCAGCAGCTTGGCCTCGGCCAGCGACAGCGGCTCGGGCAGGCCCGACAGCACCAGCGTGTCGCCGGCCGTCAGCAGCAGGTCGTCGATCGCGTCGACCACCCGCCCGCTGGCCTGGCGCACCGACACCACATGCACGCCGATGGCCTGCAGCGCCTGGTGGCCCAGCGGCTGGCCCACGCAGGCGGCCGCCACCGGCAGCGTCACCGTGCCCAGCCGCGCCTGCTGTAGTTCTTCGGCGGTGTCGTCGTCGCTGCCGTGGAAGTAGCCGCGCAGCAGGTGGTAGCGCGCGTCGCGCGCATCGCGCGTGATGCGGATCACCCGCCGCATCGGCACGCCCACCAGCACCAGCGCCTGCGCGGCCAGCATCAGCGAGCCCTCGATCGCCTCGGGCACCACCTCGGTGGCGCCGGCGTCGCGCAGGCGCTCCAGATCGGTGTCGTCGATGGTGCGCACGATCACCGGCACGGTGGGCGCGTGCTCGCGCACCAGGCCCAGGATCTTCAGCGCCGAGGGCGTGTCGTGGTAGCTCACCACCACCGCGCTGGCGCGTGCCAGGCCGGCGGCCATCAGGCTGGGCAGCCGCGCCGCATCGCCGAACACCACGCTCTGGCCGGCGGCGGCGGCCTGGCGCACGCGGTCGGGGTCGAGGTCCAGCGCCATGTACGGGATGCGCTCCTGGTCGAGCAGCCGGGCCAGGTTCTGCCCGCTGCGGCCGTAGCCGGCGATGATCACGTGGGCCTCGGTCTTGATCGACTTCTTGGCGATCGAGGTGAGCTGCACCGATTGCATCAGCCACTCGTTGGCCGACAGCTTCATCACGATCCAGTTGCTGTGCACGATGATGAACGGCGTGGCCAGCATCGACAGCACCATGCAGGCCAGCACCGGGCTGACCCACTGCGGATCGACCAGGCCGTGGTCGGCGCCCAGCGTCAGCAGCACGAAGCCGAATTCACCGGCCTGCGCCAGGTACAGGCCGGTGCGGATGGCCACCCCCGGCATGGCCCGGAAGGCGCGGGCCAGCCCCGCCACCAGCACGGCCTTGGCCAGCACCGGCAGCAGCGTGAGCAGCAGCACCAGGAACCACTGGTCGAGCACCGGGCGCCAGTCCAGCTTCATGCCGATGGTGATGAAAAACAGCCCCATCAGCACGTCGTGGAACGGCCGGATGTCGGTCTCCACCTGGTGCTTGAATTCGGTTTCGGCGATCAGCATGCCGGCGACGAAGGCGCCCAGCGCCAGCGACAGCCCGGCATGCTCGGTCAGCCAGGCCAGGCCCAGCGTGACCAGCAGCAGGTTCAGCACGAACAGCTCTTCGCTCTTGCGCCGCGCCACCAGCGTGAGCCACCAGCGCATGACCTTTTGGCCGCCCGCCAGGAGGATCGTCAGCAGCGCTGCCCCCTTGAGCGCGGCCAAGCCCA
>JAURXG010000013.1 GCA_030654555.1 Aquabacterium sp. | reverse complement strand
TGCCAGGTGCGTGGCTTGACTTACGCGGCTGCGGTTCGCGCCAAGTTGCAGATGATCATCTATGACCGCGAGTCTCCCCAGGCGAAGACGGTCAAGGAGATCAAGGAGCAGGAGGTCTACATGGGCGAAGTGCCGCTCATGACCGACTACGGCTCGTTCATCGTCAACGGCACCGAGCGGGAGATCGTCAGCCAGCTGCACCGCAGCCCGGGCGTGTTCTTCGAGCACGACAAGGGCAAGACCCACAGCTCGGGCAAGCTGCTGTTCTCGGCGAGCATCATCCCCTACCGCGGTTCGTGGCTCGACTTCGAGTTCGACCCCAAGGACATCCTGTACTTCCGCGTCGACCGGCGCCGCAAGATGCCGGTGACGATCCTGCTCAAGGCCATCGGCCTGAACCCCGAGCAGATCCTGGCGAACTTCTTCGACTTCGACAGCTTCCGCCTGATGGACGTCGGCGCGCAGATGGAGTTCGTGCCCGATCGCCTGAAGGGCGAGGTGGCGCGTTTCGACATCACCGACAAGGACGGCAAGGTCGTCGTCGAGAAGGACAAGCGCATCACCGCGCGCCATGTGCGCTCGCTGGAGACCAACGGCACCCAGTTCGTCTCGGTGCCGGAGGACTACATCGTCGGCCGCATCGTGGCCCGCAACATGGTCGACCCGGACACCGGCGAGATCCTGGCCAAGGCCAACGACGAACTGACCGACGTGCTGCTGAAGAAGCTGCGCGCGGCCGGCGTCAAGGACATCCAGTGCCTGTTCACCAACGAGCTGGACCAGGGTGCTTACATCAGCCAGACGCTGGCCGCCGACGAGACGGCCGACGAACTGGCCGCACGCGTCGCGATCTACCGGATGATGCGCCCCGGCGAGCCGCCGACCGAAGACGCCGTGCAGGCGCTGTTCGGCCGGCTGTTCTACAACGAGGACACCTACGACCTGTCGCGCGTGGGCCGCATGAAGTTCAACGCCCGCGTGGGCCGCGACGTGCCCGAAGGCGCGATGACGCTGAACAACGAGGACATCCTCGACGTCGTCAAGATCCTGGTCGAACTGCGCAACGGCCGCGGTGACGTCGACGACATCGACCACCTGGGCAACCGGCGTGTGCGTTGTGTCGGCGAGCTGGCCGAGAACCAGTACCGCAGCGGCCTCGCCCGCATCGAGAAGGCCGTCAAGGAACGCCTCGGCCAGGCCGAGACCGACGCGCTGATGCCGCACGACCTGATCAACTCCAAGCCGATCTCTGCGGCGCTCAAGGAGTTCTTCGGTGCGTCGCAGCTGTCGCAGTTCATGGACCAGACCAACCCGCTGTCCGAGATCACGCACAAGCGGCGCGTCTCGGCCCTGGGCCCGGGCGGCCTGACGCGCGAGCGCGCCGGCTTCGAGGTGCGCGACGTGCACCCCACCCACTACGGCCGCGTCTGCCCGATCGAGACGCCGGAAGGCCCGAACATCGGCCTGATCAACTCGCTGTCGCTGTACGCCCGCCTGAACGAGTACGGCTTCCTCGAGACGCCGTACCGCCGGGTGCAGGACGGCAAGGTGACGGTGCAGATCGACTACCTGTCGGCCATCGAGGAAGGCAAGTACGTCATCGCCCAGGCCAATGCGTCGCTGAGCAAGGACGGCGAGCTGACCGACGAGCTGGTCTCGGCACGTGAAGCCGGCGAATCGGTGCTGACCTCGCCCGAGCGCATCCAGTACATGGACGTGGCGCCGGCGCAGATCGTGTCGGTGGCGGCGTCGCTGGTGCCCTTCCTGGAGCACGACGACGCGAACCGCGCACTGATGGGCGCCAACATGCAGCGCCAGGCGGTGCCGGTGCTGCGCCCGGAGAAGGCCTTCGTCGGCACCGGTGTCGAGCGCGTCGCCGCGGTCGACTCGGGCACGGTGGTCACCGCACGGCGCGGCGGCATCGTCGACTACGTCGACACCAACCGCATCGTCATCCGCGTCAACGACGCGGAGACCGTGGCCGGTGAAGTCGGCGTCGACATCTACAACCTGATCAAGTACCAGCGTTCGAACCAGAACACCAACATCCACCAGCGCGCCATCGTGCGCCGCGGTGACCTGGTCGGTGCCGGCGACGTGGTGGCCGACGGTGCATCGACCGACCTGGGTGAACTGGCGCTGGGCCAGAACATGCTGGTCGCGTTCATGCCCTGGAACGGCTACAACTTCGAGGACTCGATCCTGATCAGCGAGCGCGTCGTCGCCGAAGACCGCTACACCTCGATCCACATCGAGGAACTGGTGGTGATGGCCCGCGACACCAAGCTGGGCAGCGAAGAAATCACCCGCGACATCCCGAACCTGAGCGAGCAGCAACTGGCCCGCCTGGACGAGTCGGGCATCGTCTACGTCGGTGCCGAAGTCACCCCGGGCGACGTGCTGGTC
>JAURXG010000687.1 GCA_030654555.1 Aquabacterium sp. | reverse complement strand
CTGGCGGCCAACACCGGCTGCGCGCTGCACCTGGTCGAGCCGCTGGGCTTCACGATGGAGGACAAGCTGCTGCGCCGCGCCGGGCTGGATTACCACGAGTTCACTGCCGTGCGCCGGCATGCCGACTGGGCCGCGCTGCAGGCCGCGCAGCAGCGCATCGGCGGGCGGCTGTGGGCCTTCACCACGCGCGGATCGGCCGTCTTTTCAACCGTGGCGTGGCAGCCCGGCGACTGGCTGGTGTTCGGCAGCGAGACGGCCGGCCTGCCCCCCGAGATATCCGACGCGTTCGCCGACGAACGGCGCGTGCGCTTGCCGATGCGGGCGGGCCAGCGCAGCCTGAACCTCAGCAACGCGGTGGCGGTGGCGGTGTTCGAGGCCTGGCGGCAGCAGGGCTACAGCGGCGGCGCCTGAGGCCGCCGGTGACGGCGCCAGACAGGCTCAGGCCTCGGCCCGGGCCTCGCGCCCCATCAGCAACTGCAGCGCCTGCGCCGGGGCCAGCCGGCCCTGCAGCACGGCCACCACCGCCTCGGTGATGGGCATCTCCACGCCACTGCGCTGCGCCCGCGCCAGCAGCGTGGGCGCGGTGTACACGCCCTCGGCCACATGGCCCAGGCGGGCCAGGATGTCGGGCACCGACAGGCCGCTGGCCAGCATCAACCCGACGCTGCGGTTGCGCGACAGGTCGCCGGTGGCGGTGAGCACCAGGTCGCCCAGGCCCGACAGGCCCATGAAGGTCTCGGCGCGCGCCCCCAGCGCCACGCCCAGGCGCGTCATCTCGGCCAGGCCGCGGGTGATCAGCGCGGCACGGGCGTTCAGGCCCAGCTGCAGCCCGTCGGCGATGCCGGTGGCGATGGCCATCACGTTCTTCACCGCGCCGCCCACCTCGACACCCACCGGATCGTTGCTGGTGTAGATGCGCAGGCTGTCGCTGTGGAAGGCCTGCACGGCCAGGGCGCACAGTGACTCGCTGGGGCTGGCCGCCACCAGCGCCGTGGGCTGGCCGCGGGCGACTTCCAGCGCGAAGCTGGGGCCCGACAACACGCCGCAATGCAGGTCGGGCCGCAGCTCGCGGGCGATCTCGTGGCCCAGCGCGCCGGTGCCGGCCTCGAAGCCCTTGCACAGCCACAGCGCGCGGCCTCCGGCGGGCAGTGCCGCCAGGCGCTCGCGCAGCCCCGACATCGGCGAGCCGATGATCGCCAGGCCCTGCGCGGCCACGGCCAGCGCCTCGGCCGGATCGGCGCTGATGCGCAGCGACTCGGGCAGCGTGATGTCGGGCAGGTAGCGCCGGTTGCAGCGCATGGCCTGCATCTCGGCGGCCTGGGCCGCGTCACGCGCCCACAGCAGCACCGGCTGGCGCTGCGCCGCGGCCACCGCCAGCGCGGTGCCCCAGGCCCCGGCGCCCAGCACCACGATGGGCAGGTTGCCGGGCGTTGGAATGGGCGATGCGCCCATGGCCGGCCAGGCTCAGTTGGCGCTGGTGATGATGCCGCTGCCGCCGGCCTGCGCCTGGGCCTGCTGGGCTTCGAACATGGCCTGGAAATTGACCTCGGTCAGCATGATCGGCGGGAAGCCGGCACGCGTGCAGATGTCGGAGACGATGGCGCGCAGGTAGGGGTAGATCATCTGCGGGCAGACGATGCTGAGGATGCCCTGCAGCTGCTCTTCGGGCACGTGGCGGATCTCGAAGATGCCGGCCTGCTTGGCCTCGACCAGGAACAGCGTCTTGTCCTGGATCTTGGTGGTCACGGTGGCGGTGACGGTGACCTCGAACACGCCCTCGGCCACGCCGCCGGCGGCCATGGCCAGGTTGATGTCGACCTGCGGCTGCTGCTGCTCGAGCAGGATCTGCGGCGAGTTCGGCTGCTCCAGCGACAGGTCCTTGAGGTACATGCGCTGGATCTGGAACACGGGGGTGAGGTCTTGGTCGGCCATGGCGAGGGGGATCCTGGAGAAAAAATCAAAGCCCGACGCCGACGCGGCGACGGGCTGGCTGCGGCGCGGATTATGGCGCAGGGCCTTGTTTGATTCGCCGGCCGCGGGCGTGACTTCCTGGGCCGCTGCGGGCCGCTTGTGGCGGGCCCGCGCTCAAGCCCCCGAAGCCGGGGGCCGGGCGCCTCAGGCCTGCTGGAGCAACGGCGCCAGGCCGCCGCTGCGGTCGAGTGCCATCAGGTCGTCGCAGCCGCCGACATGGGTCTCGCCGATGAAGATCTGCGGCACCGTGCGGCGGCCGGTCAGCGCGATCATCTGCTCGCGCTGCTGCGGGTCGAGGTCGATGCGCACCTCGTCGATGGCTTCCACGCCGCGCTGCTTCAACAAGGCCTTGGCCCGGATGCAGTAGGGGCAGACCTGGGTGGTGTACATGCGGACAGCGTTCATGGCGGGTGCGTTCAAGACCGGGACAGCGACGATTCTGGCAGCGCGGCAGTAGCCTTGCCGCGCACCCGGTCAGCCGGCCTTCCTGTCGACCGGCAGGCCGGCCTCGCGCCAGGCCTTCATGCCGCCCGACACGGCGGTGGCCTTCTCGTAGCCGGCCTTGCGCAGCAGGCCGGCAGCGCGGCTGGCGCGCGCGCCGCTGGCGCACATCAGCACCAGCGGCAGCGCCTTGTTCGAGGGCAGGTCCTTCGAGCCGCTGATGGCCCCCAGCGGGATGTTGCGTGCGCCCACCGCATGGCCGGCGGCAAACTCCGACGGCTCGCAGACGTCGATCAGCACACCCTTCTCGCGGTTGATGAGGCGCACGGCCTCGGCGGTGCCGACACTGCCGCCACCGCCGCCCTGCAGCACCGGCCACAGCAGCAGACCGCCCGAGGTGGCGGCCAGCAGGATGAGCATCCAGTTTTCGATGAGAAACGTCACGGGGGTAGGCCTGGGATCTGGGAAAGAGGCGGATTATAGAATTTGAAGCTTTGCTGCCGTGCCGCCACCCCGCCGCGGTCCGGCTTTCCCCACCGCCTGCCCACCCTGCCGCCACCATGTACAAGCTCGTGCTGATCCGCCACGGCGAATCGACCTGGAACCTCGACAACCGCTTCACCGGCTGGACCGATGTGCCGCTGACACCCCCCGGCGTGGCCCAGGCCCGGCAGGCCGGCCGGCTGCTGAAGGAGGCCGGTTTCGAGTTCGACATCGCCTACACCTCGGTGCTGCAGCGCGCGATCTGGACGCTGTGGCATGCGCTCGACGAGATGGGCCGCACCTGGCTGCCCGAGGTCAAGGACTGGCGCCTCAACGAGCGGCACTACGGCGGCCTGCAGGGCCTGAACAAGGCCGAGACCGCGCGCCAGTACGGCGACGCGCAGGTGCTGGTGTGGCGCCGCAGCTACGACACCCCGCCGCCGGCACTGGAGCCCACCGATGCCCGCAGCGAACGTGGCGACCCGCGCTACGCCCGACTCGCGCCGGGCCAGGTGCCGCTGACCGAGTGCCTGAAGGACACCGTCGCCCGCGTGATGCCGTTCTGGAACGAGGTGCTGGCGCCGGCCATCCGCAGCGGCCAGCGCACCGTGGTGGCCGCGCACGGCAACTCGATGCGCGCGCTGGTGAAGTACCTCGACGGCATCAGCGACGACGACATCGTCGGCCTGAACATCCCCAACGGCATCCCGCTGGTCTATGAGCTAGACGCCGACCTGAAGCCGATCAAGTCCTACTACCTCGGCGACCCGGAAGCCGCCGCCAAGGCCGCCGCGGCCGTGGCCAGCCAGGGCAGAGCCTGAGTCTTCACGGATCGCCGCGGCGGCCCGCCGCCCCCGTATTTGCCCGTATGGGCAATGGCCTGTAAATTTGTATGATGACCCGATGACCTGCGCAATCCGTCATCGGCATGCCCGGCGCCCCTGAGCCCGCGAAGGGCGCCAGCGTGCGCCCGCTGGCCACCGTGCGACTGTCCGACCGGCTGGCCGCCGAACTGCGCCAGCGCATCGACAGCGGCGAGTTGCAGCCCGACGACCGCCTGCCCACCGAGCTGGCCCTGGCCGCGCAGTACGCGGTGTCGCGCACCGTCGTGCGCGAGGCGGTGAGCCGGCTGCGCTCGACCGGCCTGCTGGTGGCGCGCCAGGGCTCGGGGGTGTTCGTGGCACCGCGTGATGCCGCGCGCGCGCTGGATTTCGACGCCGCCGTGCTGGCCACGCTAGGGTCGGTGCTCGACATGGTGGAGGTGCGGCGCGCGCTCGAGTCCGAGGTGGCGGCGCTGGCCGCCACCCGCGCCAGCGCCGCCCAGCGCGCGGCCATCGTGCAGGCCTTGCGCCGTGTCGACGAGTCGGTGGCCTCGGGCAGCGCCGCGGTCGACGAGGACCTGGCCTTCCACCAGGCCATCGCCGAGGCCTCGGGCAATGCCCAGTTCCCGCGCCTGCTGCGCCACCTGGAGCAGTACCTGCGCGAGGCCATGGCCGTCACGCGCCGCAATGAATCGCTGAAG
>JAURXG010000686.1 GCA_030654555.1 Aquabacterium sp. | reverse complement strand
CTGGCGATCTGCCGCAAGATCATGGCCGCCCACCAGGGCCAGGTCAGCGCGCGCAACCACCCCGACGGCGGTGCGGTGTTCGAGATCCAGCTGCCTGCCTGCCCGGCCCCGCCGGCCCCGGCGGCAACGACCAGCCACAGCGCCGCTGCGGTGGCGACGGGCTGATCGTTCAGCCGGCGCGGCGCTGCAGGTCCATCAGGCGCAGGATCATCGGCGTGAAGATCAGCTGCATCGCCAAGCCCATCTTGCCGCCCGGGATCACGATGTTGTTGGGCCGGCTCATCCACGAGCCGTCCAGCATCGACAGCAGGTAGGGAAAGTCGATGCCCTTGGGGTTGGCGAAGCGGATCACCACCATGCTCTCGTCGGCGCTGGGGATGTCGGCAGCGATGAAGGGGTTGCTGGTGTCCACCGTGGGCACCCGCTGGAAGTTGACATGCGTGCGGCTGAACTGCGGGCAGATGTGGTTCACGTAATCGGGCATGCGGCGCAGGATGGTCTCGACCACCGCCTCCTGGCTGTAGCCGCGCAGGTTCTGGTCGCGGTGCAGCTTCTGGATCCACTCGAGGTTGATGATGGGCACCACGCCCACCAGCAGGTCGACATGGCGCGCCACGTCCACGCCCGGCCCGGTGAAACCGCCGTGCAGGCCGTCGTAGAACAGCACGTCGCTGTCGCCCATCGGCTGCCAGTCGGTGAAGGTGCCGGGCTCGCCGCCCAGCTCCTTGGCCTCGCCGGCGTCGTGGATGTAGCGGCGCACCTGGCCGGTGCCCGATTCGGCATAGGCCGCGAAGGTGGCGTCCAGTTCGCCCAGCAGGTTGCTCTCGGGGCCGAAGTGGCTGATCTGCGGGCCTTCGCCCGAATCGGCGGCGCGCACCTTGGCGCGCATCTCCATGCGGTTGAAGCGGTGGAAGGAATCACCCTCGATCACCTGCGCGCGGATGCCCTCGCGCCGGAAGATGTGGGCAAAGCTCTTCATCACCGTGGTGGTGCCGGCGCCCGAAGACCCGGTGACGGCGATGATGGGATGGCGTGTGGACATGCTCGGCTCCTGATCAGTTGAATTCGCGGGCCCGGAACAGCGAGCGCTCGTTGAACAGCGGCGAGTCGTAGGGCCGGTCGTGGCCGCTGGCGTGCTCGGCGTGGTAGCGCTCGATGCGCAGCACCTCGTTCTTCGAGCCCAGGATCACCGGCACCCGCTGGTGCAGCTGCTCGGGCCGCAGCTCGGTCAGCCGCTGGCGGCCGGTGCTGGCCGCGCCGCCGGCCTGCTCGATCAGCATCGCGATCGGGTTGGCCTCGTACATCAGCCGCAGGCGGCCGGGCTTGCTCGGGTCTTTCGTGTCCTTGGGGTACATGAAGACGCCGCCGCGCATCAGGATGCGGTGCACCTCGGCCACCATGCTGGCGATCCAGCGCATGTTGAAGTCGCGCCCACGCTCGCCGGCCTTGCCGGCCTGGCATTCGGTGACGTAGCGGTGCACCGGCGGCTCCCAGAAGCGCGCGTTGCTGGTGTTGATCGCGAATTCGCTGGTGTCCTCGGGGATCGCCAGGTTCGGGTGCGTGAGGATGAAGTTGCCGATCTCGCGGTCGAGCGTGAAGCCATGCGTGCCCTTGCCCACGCTGAGCACCAGCATCGTGGCCGGGCCGTAGATCGCGTAGCCGGCAGCCACCTGGCGGGTGCCGGGCTGCAGGTAGTCGCCGACGACGGGCTGCTCGGCGCTGTCGTGGCGCAGCACCGAGAAGATGGTGCCCACCGAGACGTTGACGTCGGTGTTCGACGAGCCGTCCAGCGGATCGAAGATCAGCAGGTAAGGCCCGCGTGGAAAACCCTCGGGGATCACGTAGGGATCGTCCAGCTCCTCGCTGGCCAGGCCGGCCACCAGGCCGCCCCATTCGGTGGACGCCACCATCGCGTCGTTGGCCAGCACGTCCAGCTTCTTCTGCTGCTCACCCTGCACGTTGTGGCTGTCGATGGCGCCGAGAAAGCCGCCCAGCGCGCCCTTGGCCGTCATCGCCGAGATCGCCTTGACGGCGGCGGCCACGTCGACCAACAAGGCAGCCAGCTTGCCCTGGTCGCCGGCGTCCTGCAGTTGCTGGATCAGGAACTTCGAGAGGGTGGTGCGTCCGAGGTGCATGGCGGGCTCGCTTCAGGTCGTGATTCGGTCGTGGTTCAGGCGGTGGTCGAGGGGCTGGCAAACACCCGGCTGGCGCGGATGTCGCTCTCGGCCAGGGTGCTCAGGTCGTCGGCGGTCAGCGGCCGGTCGCGGTCGGCGAACAGCCGGCTGGCCTGGCGCAGGCGCATGCGGTCGAGCGCGTTGCGCACGCTGCGCGCGTTGGCGAAGTGCGGCTGGGTCAGGCGGCGCTGCAGGTACTCGTCGAAGGCCTCGCGCGCGCCGGGGCCGAAGCGGTAGTGGCTGTCGGTGAGCATGCGGTCGGCGATCTGCAGCAGTTCGGCGCCCGAATAGTCGGGGAAATCGAGGTGGTGGGCGATGCGCGAACTCATGCCCGGGTTGCTCTGGAAGAAGGTGTCCATGCGGTCCTTGTAGCCGGCCAGGATCACCACCAGGTCGTCGCGCTGGTTCTCCATCACCTGCAGCAGGATCTCGATCGCCTCCTGGCCGTAGTCGCGCTCGTTCTCGGGGCGGTACAGGTAGTAGGCCTCGTCGATGAACAGTACGCCGCCCATCGCCTTCTTCAGCACCTCCTTGGTCTTGGGCGCGGTGTGGCCGATGTACTGGCCGACCAGGTCGTCGCGCGTGACGCTGACCACATGGCCTTTGCGCACGTAGCCCAGCCGGTACAGGATCTGCGCCATGCGCAGCGCCACCGTGGTCTTGCCGGTGCCGGGGTTGCCCGAGAAGCACATGTGCAGCGACGGCTTGGCCGAGGCCAGGCCCAGCTGCTCGCGCAGCCTGGCGATCACCAGCAGCGCGGCGATGTCGCGGATGCGGGCCTTCACCGGCGCCAGGCCGATCAGGTCGCGGTCGAGCTCGTCCATCACCGCCTCGACCTGGCTCTGCGCCAGCACCTCGCCCACGGTGACGGGCCCGGGGCTGGCCGGTGCCGGCGGCGCGGCAGCGGGCGCTGCGGGCGCCGCCACGGCGGTGGCGCCTGGGATGTTGTAGAGCTGTGCGTTCATCGTCAGGGCCGGTCGGTGATGCGTGTCTTCATCCAGCGGGCGCCGCGGAACCGGCTTGGCCGGGCCGCTGGCGCCGCCCCCTGGAGGGGGAGCGCCGCAGGCGCTTCGGGGGTGGGCCTCAATACCGCTGGCCTTCGGGTTTGTCGGTGGCGTAGCTGTGCACCGTCGTGCGCATCGTGCGGCCGTTCACCTCCTGGCGCGCCAGGCCGAAGCCGGGTTCGTTGGCCGGCCGGTTGACGATGAAGCTCATCGTGATGCTCTCGATGTTGCGGGTGCTGTCGAAGGCCATCAACCGGATGTAGTGGTTGGGGAAGGTGGCGCGGCAGCTGGCCAGCTCCATCATCACGCCGGCCGCATCGCTGAGATCGAACATCGGCATGCCGAACATCTCCCAGTAGGTGTTGCGCGGGTGCGGATCGTCGGT
>JAURXG010000684.1 GCA_030654555.1 Aquabacterium sp. | reverse complement strand
GGCGTCGCGCTCGGCGGCCACCAGCATGCGCGCCAGCAGGGCGATGACGTCTGCCCGCCACGCCGCGAGCGGCACGATGCGTTCGGCCGCCCGCGCAAGGCGCTCGACCTCGTCGGCGCTGGCGCCTGCGGGCTGCGCGAGGAAGGCCCGCATCGCTGCCGGCGCGACGCCGGCCAGCCAGGCGGGCACCGCCGTTGGCGCATCGCGCCCATCGTCCGGCACCTGCACGAGCGCATCGGCGATGGCCATCAGCGCCGACGGACGGCGCGACAGCGCGGCGGCGTCGAACGCGCGTATCGCCTGGGCAGGCTCGCCGTCCCGGCCCGCCGCCGTCGCCAGCCAGGCCTCGGGGAAAGGGCTGGAGGCCAGGGCCTTGGCTGCCGCCACACGGCCCGCCATGCCGGCGCGTGCCAGCACCTGAGCCACGCCGCGCTCGAGGACCCAGGTGCGGTCGTTGCCCGCCGCATCGAGCGCCGCTGACAGGGCGTCGATGGTCTGCGCCTCATTGGCATCGGCCAGACGCAGCATCAGGTCGCGCCGGTCTGCAGGCTGGCGGTGCACGGTGCGCAGAAGGTCCGCAGGCGGCGGCCTGCGGGCCGCTTCCAGCGAGGCGCCCAGCAGCCTCGACGAGTCGCCGTCAGCCTCGGCAAAGCGGTGCCAGAGCAGGTCGCTGTCGGCCTCTGGCGATGCGGCCAGCACCGCAGCCGCCAGCTCGCCCTCGGACGGCACGAACAAGGCGCGGCCGCAGCCGGCGAAATAGCTGCCGACATGGTGGCTCATCCGGCGGTCGGCCAGCCGCGCCAGCAGCACCGGCGTGGCCACCGAGCCGGCCTTGCGCAACGCGGCGATGGCGTTCCAGCGCACGGCCGCCACCGGGTCGGCGAGCCGGTCGGCCACCGCCTGCAGATCGGCCGCCTCGGCCAGCCCCTTGTCGCCGAGCTGCAGCAACGCGGCCTCGCGATCGACGGCACGCGCACTGCCGATCAGGCTGCGCCCATCGGCTTGCGCGAGCGCGGCGGTGCAGATCGACAGGCCGGTGACGACCCACGCGGCCCGACGCCGATGCCGCTGCGCGCTCATGGTGCGGCCGCTGCGCGCCGACCGGCACGCCAGATCGACCACCGCAACCAGACGCGGCCCAGCAGGCTGCGCGCCAGCAGCAGGATCAGCAGCAGGTTCAGTGCAGCGAGCAGCGCCAGCACCGGCGCCACGGCGTGGCCGAGACGCGCCAGTGCGCCCACCAGCAGCAGCGGCGCGCCGAGCGTGGCGGCCGCGAACAGCAGCGCCAGGCTCTGCAGCATCGGCATGCCGGCGTCCGCCTGCTGTGCGAGAAACCCGGTCGTGCGGTCATGCACGACCATCAGCAGCGCGCTGGTCAGCAGCATGCCGATGGCCAGCACGAAGGCGTTGCCGGCCAGCCGCCGCAGTGGCCCGGCACCGAAACGCCGCGCCTCCAGCGTCTGCGCAAAGCGGCGCGTGGCGCCTTCGTCGGCGTCGGACCGCAGCAGGTCGACCAGCGCAAGCGCGATCGCCTGCATGCGGGCCTCGGTGGGCGGGAAGCAGTCGACCCAGCTCAGCCGCGCCATCTCGTAGAGCAGCGCACCGCGGGGCACCACGTCCTCGGTGCGCAGCGGCACGATCGGCAGCTTCAGGCTGGCGGCCACGGCGACCTCCTTCGCCACCTCGGCCGATTGCTCGGCGCGCGGCGAGTGCACCAGCAGCACCAGCCGCGATCGGTCCAGCGCCTGGATGATGGCGTGGCGCCATTCGTCGCCGACACGGATGGCCGCGTCCATCCAGACCCGCAGGCCGGCTTGCTGCAGCACCGCCGTCAGTTGGGCGACGACCGCGGTATCGCGCCGGGTGTAGCTGATGAAGACGTCGAAATCCTTCATGTCGAACCGGATGCGGTGGCGCGAGACGCCCGATTCGATCATGGCGGCGCGTGGTCCACAAGGCCGCGGCCCGCGCTTCAGAGACCTGGCGCGTCCCCGAATCAACCAATAGCAATGTCCAATCGCTAGGATTCATTCAATCAAACCACACAATGCTGCGCTGCAACTAAAGTTCGTTCTGTCGCATCTTCTCCACCCCTCCAAGGAACCCACCATGTCGCTCATCAACACCCAAGTCCAGCCCTTCAAGGTCAACGCCTTCCAGAACGGCAAGTTCATCGAAGTGACCGAGCAAACCCTGAAGGGCCAGTGGTCGGCTTTCGTGTTCATGCCCGCCGCCTTCACCTTCAACTGCCCGACCGAAGTCGAAGACCTGGCCGACAACTACGCCGAATTCCAGAAGAAGGAAGTCGCCGTCTACGTGATCACCACCGACACGCACTTCGCGCACAAGGTGTGGCACGAGACCTCGCCGGCCGTCGGCAAGTCGAAGTTCGCGCTGATCGGCGACCCGACCCACAAGCTGACCCGCATGTTCGGCGTGCACATCGAGGAAGAAGGCCTGGCGCTGCGCGGCTCGTTCGTGATCAACCCCGAAGGCGTGGTCAAGGCCTGCGAGATCCACGACAACGGCATCGCCCGTGACGCCAAGGAACTGCTGCGCAAGATCAGCGCCGCGCAGTACATCGCCAAGCACCCCGGCCAAGTCTGCCCGGCCAAGTGGAACGACGGCGCCGCCACCCTGACCCCGTCGCTCGACCTCGTCGGCAAGATCTGAGGCCGCGCAGCGCCCGGTTTGGCCGGGCGCTCGACAGCCTGAAGGTCTGATTTACCCCATCCCCCTGCTCCGCCCACCGGCCCCACAAGGGCCCACCCCGGCGGAGCGCTGCCGTCAAAGGACATACACACCATGTTGGACCAAGCCCTCAAGACCCAGTTGAAGAGCTACCTCGAGCGCCTGCAGCGGCCGATCGAGTTGGTGGCGTCCGTTGACGACAGCGCCAAGTCGCAAGAGATGATGGCCCTGCTGCACGACATCGGATCGCTCAGCCCGCAGGTTGCCGTGGTCCAGCGTGACGACGGCGAGCGCACGCCGTCGTTCAGCATCGGCGAGCCCGGCCAGCCGGCGCGCATCCGCTTCGCCGGCATTCCGTTGGGCCACGAGTTCACCTCGCTGGTGCTGGCCCTGCTGCAGACCGGCGGCCACCCGCCCAAGGTGGAAGCCGCGGTGATCGAGCAGGCGAAAGCGCTGACCGAACCCGCGCACTTCGAGGTCTACATGTCCTTGAGCTGCCACAACTGTCCCGATGTGGTGCAGGCGCTCAACCTGCTGGCCGTGCTGAACCCGAACATCACCGCGGTGACGATCGACGGCGCGCTGTTCCAGGACGAAGTGAACCAGCGCCAGATCATGGCCGTGCCCACGGTGTTCATGAACGGCCAGGTCTTCGGCTCGGGCCGCATGGGCGTCGAAGAGATCCTCGCCAAGCTTGACACCGGCGCCGCCGCCCGCGACGCCGCCAAGCTCAGCGGCGCGGCCCCCTACGACATGCTGATCGTCGGCGGTGGCCCGGCCGGCGCCGCCGCCGCGGTGTACGCGGCCCGCAAGGGCATCCGCACCGGCGTGCTGGCCGAGCGCTTCGGCGGCCAGACGCTGGACACGCTGGCGATCGAGAACTACATCTCGGTGCTGGAGACCAACGGCCCGAAGTTCGCCGCCGCGCTGGAGGCCCATGTGCGCCAGTACAACGTCGACATCATGAATTTGCAGCGCGCCACCGCGCTGATCCCCGCGGCCGAGCCTGGCGGCCTGGTGCAGGTGAAGCTGGAAAACGGCGCGGTGATGAAGGCCCGCAGCGTGATCCTGTCGACCGGCGCACGCTGGCGCGAAGTCAACGTGCCCGGTGAACAGTTGTACCGCAACAAGGGCGTGGCCTACTGCCCGCACTGCGACGGCCCGCTGTTCAAGGGCAAGCGCGTGGCGGTGATCGGCGGCGGCAACTCGGGCGTCGAAGCGGCGATCGACCTGGCCGGCATCGTCGGCGCGGTCACGCTGCTGGAATTCGGCGATGCGCTGCGCGCCGATGCGGTGCTGGTCGACAAGCTCAAGAGCCTGCCGAATGTGTCCATCCACGTGAAGGCCCAGACCACCGAGATCACCGGCGACGGCGAGCGTGTGAACGGCCTGGACTACACCGACCGCGCCACCGGTGAAAGACACCACGTGCCGCTGGAAGGCGTGTTCGTGCAGATCGGCCTGGTG
>JAURXG010000669.1 GCA_030654555.1 Aquabacterium sp. | reverse complement strand
TTCCAGTCGTAGCGCCACTTCACGATCGGCGGCATCGACATCAGGATGCTCTCGGTGCGTCCGCCCGATTGCAGGCCGAACAGCGTGCCGCGGTCGAACACCAGGTTGAACTCGACATAGCGGCCGCGCCGGTAGGCCTGGAAGTCGCGCTCGCGCTCGCCGTAGGGCAGGTGGCGGCGGCGCTCGACGATGGGCAGGTAGGCCGGCAGGAAGGCATCGCCCACCGCGCGCAGCATGGCAAAGCTGCGCTCGAAGCCCAGCTCGCCGAAGTCGTCGAAGAAGATGCCGCCGATGCCACGCGGCTCGTTGCGGTGCTTCAGGAAGAAGTACTCGTCGCACCAGGTCTTGAAGCGCGGGTACAGCTGATCGCCGAACGGCGCCAGCGCGTCGTGGCAGCTGCGGTGGAAGTGCTGCGCGTCGTCCTCGTGGCCGTAGTACGGCGTCAGGTCCATGCCGCCGCCGAACCACACCACCGGCGGCTTGCCGGTCTTTGGGTCAGGCAGCGCCGCGAACATGCGCACGTTCATGTGCACCGTGGGCACCATCGGGTTGCGCGGATGGAACACCAGGCTCACGCCCATCGCCTCGAACGGCGCGCCGGCCAGCTCGGGCCGGTGCTGGGTGGCCGAAGGCGGCAGCTGCGGCCCCTTCACGTGGCTGAAGTTGCAGCCGCCCCGCTCGAGCAGGCCGCCCTCCTCCACCAGCTGGGTGCGGCCATCGCCCTGCAGGCGCTCTTCGGGCCCGCGCACCCAGGCGTCGGTGACGAAGGGCTTGCCATCGGCCGCCTGCATCGTCTCGACGATGCGGGTCTGCAGGCCGAGCAGGTAGTCGCGTACCGCCTGGGTGTCCATGGTTGTCTCCTGCGGCCGGTCTGCGCCGGCGGATCAGCGCTTGATGGCGCGGTGGCCGATGTCGCGGCGGTACTGCACGCCGTCGATGTGGATGCCGCGCAGCGCATCGTAGGCGCGCTGCTGCGCCAGCTTGGCCGAATCGCCCAGCGCGGTGACGCACAGCACGCGCCCGCCGGTCACGCGCAGCGTGCCGTCTTCCAGCGCGGTGCCGGCGTGGAACACCACCGCATCGTCGGCGTCGGCCGGCAGCCCGGTGATGGCGTCGCCCTTGCGTGGATCGGCCGGGTAGCCGGCCGCGGCCAGCACCACGCCCAGCGCGAAGCGGCGGTCCCATTCCAGTTCCACCTTGTCGAGCGTGCCGTCGGTGGCGTGCAGCAGCACGTCGATCAGGTCGCTCTTCAGGCGCATCAGGATGGGCTGCGTCTCCGGGTCGCCCATGCGGGTGTTGAACTCCAGCGTCTTGGGCCGGCCCTGGGCGTCGATCATCAGGCCGGCGTACAGGAAGCCGGTGAAGACGATGCCGTCCTTGGCCATGCCGGCCACGGTGGGCAGGATGATCTCGTGCATCGCCTTGGCATGCACGTTGGGCGTGACCACCGGCGCGGGCGAATAGGCGCCCATGCCGCCGGTGTTGGGCCCCGTGTCGCCGTCGCCCAGGCGCTTGTGGTCCTGGCTGCTGGCCAGCGGCAGCACGTGCTTGCCGTCGACCAGCACGATGAAGCTGGCTTCCTCGCCCTGCAGGAATTCTTCGATCACCACGCGCGCGCCGCCGGCGTTGTGCACCACGCCCAGCTTGTTGTCGAGCAGCATGAAGTCGATGGCCTCGTGCGCCTCGGCCAGGCTCATCGCCACCACCACGCCCTTGCCGGCGGCCAGGCCGTCGGCCTTGACGACGATGGGCGCGCCCACCGCGTCCACATGGGCGTGCGCCGCCGCGGCGTCGGTGAAGGTGGCGTAGTGCGCGGTGGGGATGGCGTGGCGCGCCATGAAGTCCTTGGCGAAGGCCTTGGACGATTCCAGCTGCGCCGCGGCCTTGCTGGGCCCGAAGATGCGCAGCCCGCGGGCGCGGAACACGTCGACCACGCCGGCCGACAGCGGCGCCTCGGGGCCGACCACGGTCAGGCCCACCTTCTGCGCCTCGGCGAAGTCGGCCAGCGCCACCGGGTCGGTGAGGGGCACATTCTTCAGCCGGCTGTCGCGCGCCGTGCCGCCGTTGCCCGGCGCCACGAACACCTGTTGCGCCCGCGCGCTTTGTGCCAGCTTCCAGGCCAGCGCGTGCTCGCGCCCGCCGCCGCCAATCACGAGAACGTTCATTCGGTTTCAGCCATCTCGGCGTTGTGGAACACGTCCTGCACGTCGTCCAGGTCCTCGATCACGTCCAGCAGCTTCTGCATGCGCTGGGCGTCCTCGCCGGTCAGCTCGATGGTGTTCTCGGCGCGCATGGTCACACCGGCCACCTCGGGCACCAGGCCCGCCGCCTCCAGCGCGGCCTTCACCGCCTCGTAGTCGGGCGGCGCGCACAGCACCTCGATCGCGCCATCGTCGTCGGTGAGCACGTCCTCGGCGCCGGCCTCCAGCGCCACGCCCATCACCTGGTCCTCGGAGGTGCCGGGCGCGAAGATGAACTGCCCGCAGTGCTTGAACTGGAAGGCCACCGAGCCCTCGGTGCCCAGGTTGCCGCCGTACTTGCTGAAGGCGTGCCGCACCTCGGCCACGGTGCGCACGCGGTTGTCGGTCATGGTGTCGACGATGATTGCCGCGCCGCCGATGCCGTAGCCCTCGTAGCGGATCTCCTCGTAGTTCACGCCTTCCAGCGCGCCCGAGGCCTTGTCGATGTTGTACTTGATGCGGTCGGCCGGCATGTTGGCGGCCTTGGCCTTGTCGATGGCCAGCCGCAGCCGCGGGTTGATGCCGACGTCGCCGCCACCCTGGCGCGCCGCCACCGTGATCTCACGGATGATGCGGGTCCAGACCTTGCCGCGCTTTTCGTCCTGGCGGCCTTTGCGGTGCTGGATGTTGGCCCATTTGGAATGTCCGGCCATGGCGTCCTCTGGAGTTCTCGGGGGATTGTTCTGTTCGGGGGGTGCGCCGGGCCTGCAGGCTGGCGGATGGCTGACTTTTCAGACCACCCGGGATTCTACCGGGTGGGCCCTGGCCGGCGCGACCCGGCTTAGACTGCGCAGCAACACCCACTCTCCGCGCAGTCCCCACCATGGCCGACCCCCTGCTCATCGCCCAGCGTGGCGACATCCGCTGCGAACTGCTGCCCGCCCTGGCCAACCGCCACGGCCTGATCACCGGCGCCACCGGCACCGGCAAGACCATCACGCTGCAGACGCTGGCCGAGAATTTTTCGCGCATCGGCGTGCCGGTGTTCTTGGCCGACGTCAAAGGCGACCTCACCGGCATCAGCCAGGCCGGCAGCATCGGCGGCAAGCTCGCGGCCGTCCTGGCCGAGCGCGGCCTGCCCACGCCCGAGCCGCTGGCCTGCCCCACCACACTGTGGGACGTGTTCGGCAAGGCCGGCCACCCGGTGCGCGCCACCGTCAGCGACATGGGCCCGCTGCTGCTGTCGCGCATGCTGGCGCTCAACGAGACGCAGGCCGGCGTGCTGAACATGGTGTTCAAGATCGCCGACGACCAGGGCCTGCTGCTGCTGGACCTGAAGGACCTGCGCACGATGCTGCAGCATGTGGGCGACAACGCCAGCCAGTTCACCACCAGCTACGGCAACGTCAGCGCGGCCTCGATCGGCGCGATCCAGCGTGGGCTGCTGCAGATCGAGCAGCAGGGCGGCGACCAGTTCTTCGGCGAGCCGATGCTCGACATCAGCGACTTCATGCAGACCGTGGACGGCCGGGGCGTGATCAACATCCTGGCCGCCGACCAGCTGATGAACGCGCCGCGGCTGTACGGCAGCTTCCTGCTGTGGATGCTGTCCGAGCTGTTCGAGCTGCTGCCCGAGGTGGGCGATCTGGACAAGCCCAAGCTGGTGTTCTTCTTCGACGAGGCCCACCTGCTGTTCGAGGACGCGCCGCCGGTGCTGCTCGAGCGCATCGAGCTGGTGGTGCGGCTGGTGCGCAGCAAGGGCGTGGGCGTCTACTTTGTCACCCAGAACCCGCTGGACGTGCCCGACACCGTGCTGGGCCAGCTGGGCAACCGGGTGCAGCACGCGCTGCGCGCCTTCACCCCGCGCGACCAGAAGGCGGTCAAGAGCGCCGCCACAACGATGCGCGCCAACCCGGGGCTGGACATCGAGACGGCGATCACCGAGCTGGCGGTGGGCGAGGCGCTGGTGAGCTTTCTCGACGCCAAGGGCCGGCCCAGCGTCACCGAGCGGGTGTTCGTGCACCCGCCGGGCAGCCAGATCGGGCCGATCACCCCCGCCCAGCGCCAGGCGCTGATCGCGCAATCGCTGGTGGCCGGCGTCTACGAGAAGACGGTCGACCGCGAATCTGCGCACGAGTTGCTGAAGGCCCGCGCCAGCGGCACCGCCGCGGCGCCCAGCGGCGACCGCAGCATGGCCGACGAGGCCCAGGCCGCGGCGCGCGGTGGCAATGCGCCCGCGACGGCCGCCGAAGGCGGCGGCCTGATGGACGGCCTCAAGGACATGATGTTCGGCAGCACCGGGCCCCGCGGCGGGCGTCGGCCCGGCCTGGCCGAGGCGGCAGCCTCGTCCGCGATGCGCTCGATCGGCTCGGCCGTGGGCCGCGAGATCATCCGCGGCGTGCTCGGCTCCATCCTGGGCGGCAGCCGGCGCCGCTGAGGCGGGACCGAGCGAGCCCCCTGCGGGCTCGCGAGTGCCAGCCGAAGGATCTGCCCGCATGCTTGCGGGCAAACTCTTGAGGCCAGCCGGCGGCACTCACGGCGCCAGCGCGTCCTCCGGCGGCCGCGCCAGCACGCGCCGCGCTGCGTCCAGCCGGTCGATCATGCGGTTGGCGACGTAGCTGTTCTGCGTGTCGGGCTCCAACGCGGCGATCACCAGGTTGCCGAGCGCCTGGTCCAGCGGCACGTACCAGCTGCCGGCGGGCAGTTCGGCCGGCCCGAGGTGCAGGTCGACCACCAGCTGCAGGATGGTGCGGAATCCATCCGACGCGATGCCCCGCACATCGGGCCGCGGCACCTCGCCGCGCGCGGTCTCGACCCAGGCCTCGGTCAGCAGCGTGACCGGCTGGGCCAGTTGCCGCACCTGCACGCCCAGCGCACGCAAGGTGTCGACCGCCACGGTCTGGCCCGGTGCCAGCCAGTAGCCGCAGGGCCGCGCCCGCTCGCTGCGCACGCGCAGCGCCAGCGCCGACAACCAGTCCACCTCCACCGGCTTGTCGGCGCCGGTGACCGGGTCCAGCATCAGCAGCGTGCGGCGGGTGGGCGTGGTCTGGGCCTGCACCACCGCACGGCCGCCACAGGCCGCGCTGCGCACCTCGGCATCGGCCGCGGCCTGCAGCGCCACCAGGTCGTCGGCATGCTGCGCCGCCTGGCGCAGCACGGTGGCCAGCGACACCACGTGCGAATGCACCCGCCGCGCCAGATGCAGCCGGCCGATGCCCACGCCGCGCGATTCGAGCAGCAGGCTGATCGCATTGCGCAGCCCGTTGACGTTGCGCCCGGTGTCGGGCTGCACGCCGCCCATCGAGAGGCGGAAGTCGGTCGGCGTGGTCGGGTTGGTGTAGTACCACTCCACCGTCAGTCCCTCGGCCTGCAGCGCGGCCAGGACAGGCTGGCGGAACCAGTCCTCGCTGGCGCGGCCCAGCGATTCGGGCAGGTTGGCCGTCATCGCGTACTGCAGCAGCATGTCGTGGCGCTGCACCGCGTTGAACTTCTCCAGGTAGCGGCCCACCACCGTGTGCTCGTGGGCGTCGACCACCACCACCGGGCGCTGGCTGCGCACCAGCGC
>JAURXG010000660.1 GCA_030654555.1 Aquabacterium sp. | reverse complement strand
CCCGAGCACCTGCGCGTGGCGCTGGCCGCCGATCCCGCCGCGGCCAACCACCTGCCCGCCACGCTGGTGGACGCCATCCACCAGGGGGATCATTGGCGGCTGGTGGCTCGACTGAAGGGCAGCGAGGCCACCTGGTTTGCGAAACTGGCACCGGGTGCGCTGCCGCAGGGCATGGCCCCGGGGCAGGATCTGTCGCTGGCCTTCGAGCCGGGCCATGCCTGGCTGTTTGCCGCTTGAGACCCGATTCCGTTCAACCCGAGGAGAAGACGATGACGAGGAGCCTGTTCAAACCCCTGGCCGCTGCGGTGGCGCTGCTGCTGGCCGGCACGGCCGCGCTGGCCCAGCGTGACCTGACGGTGGTGTCCTGGGGCGGCGCGTACCAGGACGGCCAGAAGGAGGTGTTCTTCAAGCCCTTCAACGCCAGCGGCACCAAGCTGGTCGACGAGGCCTGGGACGGTGGCCTGGGCGTGCTGCGCACCAAGATCAAGGGCGGCAACAACAACTGGGACGTGGTGCAGGTCGAGGCCGACGAGCTGGAGGTGGGCTGCGACGAGGGCCTGTACGAGAAGCTCGACGTGGCCAAGATCGGCGGCGCGGCGCGCTACCTGCCGGGCACCGTGCATGCCTGCGGCGTGGGCGCCATCATCTACAACCTGGTGCTGGCCTACGACGGCGACAAGACCAAGACCGCGCCCAGCGGTTGGGGCGACTTCTTCGACACCAAGAAGTTCCCCGGCAAGCGCGCCATCCGCAACGGCGCGAAGTGGAACCTGGAGGTGGCGCTGATCGCCGACGGCGTGCCCGCCCGCGATGTCTACAAGACGCTGCGCACGCCTGAGGGCGTGGAGCGGGCCTTCAAGAAGCTCGACACGATCAAGGGCGACCTGGTGTTCTGGAAGAGCGGCGCGCAGCCGCCGCAGATGCTGGCCGCCGGCGACGTGGTCTTCACCACCGCCTACAACGGCCGCATCACCGCCGCCAACGAGAAGGACAAGAAGAACTTCAAGATGGTCTGGAAGGACACGCCCTACACGATGGACAGCTGGGTCATCATGAAGGGCACGCCGAACAAGGCCAACGCCGAGAAGCTGGTCGAGTTCATGGGCCGGCCCGACAACCAGGCCAAGCTGCCCAAGTACGTGCGCTACGGCGTCACCGCCGCCGCCGCCGCCGGCATGGTCGACAAGAGCCTGATGGGCGAGCTGCCGACCAACCCCGAGATCCACAAGCAGGCCTTTGCCGAAGACCCGAAGTTCTGGATCGACAACGGCGACAAGCTGGCCGAGCGCTGGACGAAATGGTCCGGCACGAAATGATGACCCCCGGTCGCCGTTGCACGCTGGCGCGTGCGCGGCGCCCGCCCCCCGGGGGGGCTGATGCCGGGCCTTGGGGCGGCCCGGCGGCCCGGCACAAGCCTGACGCCGATGCTGCGTCCGCGGCCGTGGGCGGCCGCGGAAATGCTCCAGCGCTGCTTGCTGTGGTGCGTTGGTCTTGAACTTGCGCCGCTTTCTCGCCCTGCCTTTGGCCGGCTTCCTGCTGGTGTTCTTCGTCGTGCCGATAGTCTGGCTGCTGTCGCTGGCGGTGCGCGAGGTCGAGGTGCCACGCGCGCTGCCGCGCACCGTGGTCGCGCTGTCGGGCTGGCAGGCCGGGCAGCCGCTGCCGGCGCCGGTGTTCGGTGGCTTCGCGCAAGACCTGGTCGAGGCGCGTGCCGCCAGCACGCTGGCCGATGCGGCGCGGCGGCTGAACTACGAGGTCAACGGCGTGCGCAGCACGCTGATGCGTGCGGCGCGCGAGGTGTCCGGTGCGCCGGCCGGCACGGTGTTCGATGCGGCCTTCTTCCAGGCGGTCGACCCGGCGCTGGCCAGCGCCGAGTTCTTTGCCGCGGTGCAGCGCGCTCGCGGCCCGGTGTCGGCCTACTACCTGCTGGCCTCGGTCGACCTGACGCGCGATGTGCGCGGCCAGATCGCACGGGCGGCCGAGGGCAACCGCATCTACCTGGAGGTGCTGGGGCGCACGCTGGCGATCAGCTTGAGCGTCACGCTGCTGTGCCTGGTGATGGGCTTCCCGGTGGCGCTGCTGCTGACGCAGGTGTCGCAGCGCGCGGCCGACTGGCTGCTGGTGCTGGTGCTGCTGCCGTTCTGGACCTCGCTGCTGGTGCGCACCGCCTCGTGGGTGGTGGTGCTGCAGAAGGAGGGCATGGTCAACAGCCTGCTGCTCAAGCTGGGGCTGATCGCCGAGCCGCTGACGCTGATCTACAACCGCACCGGCGTGCTGGTGGCGATGACGCATGTGCTGCTGCCGTTCATGATCCTGCCGCTGTACACGGTGCTCAAGGACATCCCGCCGCAGTACATGCGCGCGGCCACCAGCCTGGGCGCACCGCCGGCCACCGCCTTCGTGCGGGTGTTCCTGCCGCTGGCCGCGCCGGGCGTGGCGGCCGGCTCGCTGATGGTCTTCATCCTCGCGCTGGGCTACTACATCACGCCGGCGCTGGTGGGCGGCGGCTCGGACCAGATGCTGTCGTACTTCGTCGCCACCTACACCACCGACACCGGCAACTGGGGCCTGGCCGCCGCGCTGGGCCTGCTGCTGCTGGGCACCACCGCCGTGCTGTACGCCGCCGCGCACAAGCTCTCGGGCGGGCGCGTGATGGCGATGGGCTAAGGGCACAGGATGGTGATCTTCGACTGCGACGGCGTGCTGGTGGACAGCGAGCGGCTGAGCCACCAGGTGCTGGTCGACATGCTGGCCGAGCGCGGCGTGGCGCTGGGCTTCGACGAGGCGGTGGAGCTGTTCATCGGCGCCTCGATCGGGGTGGGCATGGTCAAGGTGCGTGAACTGCTGGGCGGCCATGTGCCGGATGGCTTCCTGCCCGAGATGGGCCGGCGCACGCGCGAGGCGTTCCGCGCCGGGCTCACCGTGGTGCCGGGCATCGTGGCCCTGCTCGATGCGCTGCAGCGGCCGTTCTGCGTGGCCTCCAACGGCAACCATGCCAAGGTCAACTTCACGCTGGGCCACACCGGCCTGCTGCCGCGTTTTGCCGGGCGCATCTTCACCGCCGAGGACGTGGCCCATCCCAAGCCTGCGCCCGACCTGTTCTTGCACGCCGCGCGCGCCATGGGCGCCGAGCCGCGCCACACCACGGTGGTCGAAGACACGCCCACCGGCGTCACCGCGGCCAAGGCCGCCGGCATGCGCGCCATCGGCTATGCGGCGATGACGCCCGCCGCCCGGCTGCACGCCGCGGGCGCCGATGCGGTGGTGCTGACCATGGCCGAGGTGCAGGCGCTGCTGGCCACCGACCGCCGGGGCGGCGCGCCATGATCCGCAGGCTGCTGTTCCGCGCCTGGTGCGCCGCGGTGCTGGCCTTCCTGCTGGTGCCGATCGCGGCCATCGTGCCGCTGTCGTTCTCCAGCGGCTCGTTCCTCACCTACCCGCTGCCGGGGCTGTCGCTGCGCTGGTATGCCGAGGTGCTGGGCGGCGGCAAGTGGCTCACGGCGCTGGGCAACTCGCTGTACGTCGGCGTGCTGGCCACCACGCTGGCGCTGGGGCTGGGCACGCTGGCGGCGCTGGGCCTGGCGCGCCAGCGCGGGCCGGGCGCCGCCGCGCTCAAGCTGCTGATGCTCAGCCCGATGATCGTGCCGGTGATCCTGGTGGCGGTGGGCTCGTACTTCTTCCTGGCGCCGCTGACCCTGACCGGCAGCTACACCGGGCTGGTGCTGGCGCACACGGTGATCGCGGTGCCCTTCGTCGTGGTGCCGGTGCTGACCGCGGTGGAACTGCTCGACCCCAACCTGGCGCGTGCCGCGGCCGCCTGCGGCGCCACGCCGGCCACCACCTTCTGGCGCATCACGCTGCCAGCCATCACGCCGGCGATGGCCTCGGGTGCGCTGTTCGCCTTCGCCGCGTCGTTCGACGACGTGGTGATCGCGCTGCTGATCGCCGGCCCCGAGCAGCGCACGCTGCCGCGCGAGATGTTCTCGGGCCTGCGCGACAGCATCACGCCGGCGCTGACCGCCGTGGCCACGATCATGATCGTGTTTTCCACCGCGCTGTTCCTGGGCATGCAGGCGGTGCAGCGGCGCGCACGGCGCGCAGCGGCGGCACGGGCCTGAACGGGCCTGAACGGGCGCGTCGGCCCGCCGGTCTCGAATCCACCAAGCACAAGGACCCCACCATGGACTACAGCGGCTACCAGACCTTGCGCGTGGCGCTGGCGCAAGGCGTCGCCCGCGTGACGCTGGACAACGGCGCGATCAACCTGCTCGACAAGCCGATGTTCAAGGAGCTGCTGCGGCTGGTCGACCAGCTCGCCGCCGACGACGCGGTGCGGGTGGTGGTGCTCGGCTCGGCCAACCCCGACTTCTTCGTCGCGCACTTCGACGTCGGGCTGATCCTGAGGTTTCCGGCCGATGCGCCGGTGGCGGGCGCCGAACCGGCGCCGCTGTCGCCCTTCCACCGCATGTGCGAGGCCTTGCGCACCATGCCCAAGACCACCATCGCGGTGATCG
>JAURXG010000643.1 GCA_030654555.1 Aquabacterium sp. | reverse complement strand
CACCATCTCGCTCGACGACGTGGTGCTGTCGGCCTTCCTGTCGGGCCCTGGCGCCACCACCATGCCGCTGGTGATCTTCTCGCGCGCCCGGCTGGGGCTGAACCCCAGCGTGAATGCCGTGGCCACCCTGATCGTGATCGTGGTCGCCATCGGCGTGGTGGCGGCCAGCTGGTGGATCGCCCACAACGAACGCCGGCGCGCCCAGGAGCTGGCCGCTGCCGGCCATGCCTGACCCCCACCACCGGCCTGACCCCCGCCACCGGCCTGACCGACACTGCCTGCATGACCGCGCCTGGTCGATCGAACAACACCCCCGCTAGAGGAGCCCTGCCATGAAGCTGTCCCACCTTACCGCCCTCGTCCTGGCCCTGGCCGCGGCGTATCCGGCCCAGGCCCAGAGCAATGCCGACATCCTGAAGGAACTGCAGGCGCTCAAGGACCAGGTGGCCGCGCTGGAGAACAAGCTCAAGGCCCAGGAGGCGAAGGCGCCGGCCGCACCCGCCGCCGGCCAGTGGGGCATGACGCCCGAGCAGGCGCGCGACCTGAACCGCACCACCATGAAGGCCGAAGCCACCGAGGACGCGCTGGAATCGCAGGGCCTGAAGATGCTGAAGATCAGCGGCTTCATGGACCCGGTGTGGCTGTACAACCAGCGCCAGAACCGCGCCGGCTTCCAGTTCCTGAACCCGGTGTC
Organism: Aquabacterium sp.; assembly: GCA_030654555.1. GTDB lineage: Bacteria > Pseudomonadota > Gammaproteobacteria > Burkholderiales > Burkholderiaceae_C > Pseudaquabacterium. The sequence goes on along the minus strand of JAURXG010000643.1, from coordinate 12,184 downwards.
GGTCGACGGCTACAACTACGACAACTCCTACTTCGGCGGCGCCTACCTCGACCTGCAGAAGGAGATGGAAGGCGGCACCAAGTGGCGGCTGACGCTGGTGCCCAACCGCGGCACCGGCAGCGTGATCGGCGAGGGCTCGATCGTGCAGGAGGCCTCGGTGTCGATCCCGCTGGGCGACCTGCAGACCCGCATCATCGCCGGCCAGTTGCCCGACTGGTCGGGCTACGAATACCTGCAGCCCACGCTGAACAAGCTGATCACCCACAACCTGCTCTACGACTTCACGCTGCCCACGCTCTACACCGGCGCCGGCATGGAGTACGTGCGCGGCAAGTGGTGGAGCCGCTGGATGCTGGCCAACGTCAACACCAGCAAGCGCAATGCCGGTGAGCGCGCACCGGCCTTCGTCTACCGCGTCGATTATTCGCGCGGCGAATTCCAGGGCTTCGGCTTTGCCGGCCTGCATGGCCGGGCGGCCAACTACCGCGCCTTCGACGACAGCACCGCCAGCGGCATCGGCATCAACCCGGTCACGCTCGACGACTACCGCACCGAGGACACCCGCGTCGACCTGTTCGAGATCGACGCCTACTTCATCCGCGGCGACTGGACGGTGCAGGGCCAGCTGAGCTACGGCCAGCAGAAGCGCGCGGCGATCAGCGCCGACCCGGTGACCGGCGACCTGCGCGATGCGCGCTGGTACGGTGCCTCGGCGCTGGCCGGCTTCAAGTTCATGCCGCGCTGGGAGGCCGTTGGCCGCTTCGACTACCTCAGCAACAGCAGGCACGGCGGCGGCCTGCTCGGCTACACCGCGGCCGACGACCGCAATGGCATCGGCCCCGACGGCGCGGGCGATCCCGAGAAGGGCGCCAACCGCATGGCCTTGTCGCTGGGCATGAATTACCTGTACAACCTGAACACCACCTTCAAGGCCGAGGCGCGGCTGGACCGCGCCAACCTGCCGGTGTTCCTCGACGTGAAGTCGGGCACCTACCGCAAGAGCAATGCGGTGTTCGGCACGTCGGTGGTGGTCAGCTTCTGACCGTGCCGCGCCACTCCCGGGAGCCGCGATGAAGGACCTGAAGGAACGACTGGCCGCCAAGGGCGTGCACACGCTGATCGCGCAGTTCACCGATCTGCACGGCGTGGCGCGCGGCAAGTTCGTGCCGCTGGCGCATCTGGACGACCTGCTCACCGAGGGCGTGGGTTTCTCGGGGCCGTCGATCACCGGCACCGGGCTGCCACGCTGCGGGCCACGATCGGAGTACTGGGGCCGCGGCGCCGCCAGCACCGCCACCGCCCTGCCCTGGCTGCCCGGCTACGGCCGCATCGTCTGCGACGGCTTCGTCGCCGGTGAGCCCTTCGACGCCTGCCCGCGCCAGGTGCTGCGCCGGCAGGTGGCCCGCCTCAGCGCCAAGGGCTGGCACCTGCGCACCGGCATCGAACCCGAGTTCTTCCTGCTCAAGCAGCAGGCCGGCCACTGGCTGCCCGCCGACGACACCGACCGCCTCGACAAGCCCAGCTACGACCTGAAGAGCCTGCCGCGCCAGCGTGGCTTCCTGCAGGCGCTGCAGCAGGCGCTGGAGGCCTGCGGGCTGGACGTGCTGCAGATCGACCACGAAGACGCGCATGGCCAGTACGAGCTCAACTTCGGCTTCGACGAGGTGCTGGCCAGCGCCGACCACCTGATGCTGTTCAAGATGGCCGGTCACGCGCTGGCCGAGGCCGATGGCAAGGTCTTCTCGATGATGCCCAAGCCGTTCGCCAACCAGCCGGGCAGCGGCATGCACATCCACATCTCGCTGTGGAGCGGCCTGGTGCACGACCGCCAGGGCAATGCGCGCAACCTGTTCGTGCCGCACCGCCCCGACGGCGCGCTGGACGTCACCGCCATGCTCTCCGCGCTGGGCCGGCAGTTCGCTGCCGGCGTGCTGGCCCATTCGCGGGCGCTGTGCGCGCTGGCCGCGCCCACGGTCAACAGCTACAAGCGGCTGACGGCGGGCGAGTCGATCTCCGGCACCACCTGGGCACCGGCCTGCATCGCCCAGGGCCCCAACAACCGCACCGCGCTGCTGCGCACGCTGCGTGGGCGCTTCGAGTGGCGCCTGCCCGACGCCAGCGCCAACCCCTACCTGGCCAGCGCCGCGCTGATCGCCGCCGGGCTCGACGGCATCGAGCGCCAGCTCGAGCTGCCCGAGGCGGTGGACGACGACCTGTTCGCGCTGAGCCCGTTCGAGCTGCGCGAGCGCGGCATCGGCCTGCTGCCGCAAAGCCTGGCCGAGGCCCTGGAGGCCCTGGCCGGCGATGCGGTGATCACCGGCGCGCTGGGCGAGACGCTGACCGGCGAGTTCATCCGGCTCAAGAGCGCCGAGCACACCGCGCACGCGCGCCATGTCAGCGACTGGGAGCTGCAGCGTTATGCGGCGATGTTCTGACGGTGCCTGAGACGGGCGCCCAGGCAGCGCACGCGCCGCGCGCACCGCTGCTGGCCTATGCCTGCCTGGCCGCCAGCATGATGCTGGTGGGCAGCTACGTGGGGCTGTCGCGGCTGCTGGTGGCCACGTTGCCGGTGTTCCTGCTGGCCTGGCTGCGCTTCGGCATCGCCGCCGTGGCGATGCTGCACTGGGTGCGGCGCGCACCGGGCGAGGGGCCACTGTCGCCCCACGACCGCCGGCTGCTGTTCTGGGAGAGCTTTCTCGGCAACTTCCTGTTCTCGATCTGCATGCTCTACGGCGTGCTGCTCACCTCGGCGGTGTCGGCCGGCGTGGTGATGGCGGCCATCCCGGCGGCGGTGGCGCTGCTCAGCCGCTGGTGGCTGGGCGAGCGCATCCAGCGCCGCACGGCCGCAGCGATCGCCTGCGCCGCGCTGGGCATCGCCTTGCTGGCGCTGGCGCGTGCACCCGCCTCGGCCACCGCCGCCACCGGCCCGTTGCCGGCCGATGCGGCCTGGCCATCGGCGCTGGGCCATGGCCTGCTGCTGGTGGCCGTGTTCTGCGAGGCGGCCTACGTGGTGATCGGCAAGCGGCTCACCGGCCGGGTGTCACCGCGCCGCATCAGCGCGCTGATCAACCTGTGGGGGCTGGCATTGGTCACGCCGCTTGGCCTGTGGCAGGCGCTGCAGTTCGACTTCCACACCGTGGGTGCCGACACCTGGGGCCTGCTGCTGTTCTATGCGCTGGCCGCCAGCGTGGCCACGGTGTGGCTGTGGATGAAGGGCCTGGCGCAGGTGCCGGCGCCGCAGGCCGGCGTGTTCACGGTGATGCTGCCGATCACGGCGGCGGCGGTGGGCGTGCTGTTCCTCGGTGAACCCTTCGGCAGCGGCCACCTCGCCGCGCTGGCGCTGGCGCTGGCCGGGCTGCTGTTGGCCACCTGGCCGGCGCGGCTGCCCTCGGCCCGCTGACGCCGATCGGCGCCGCCAACCGTCGGCGTCAGCGCTCCACGCCCCAGGGCGTGACGCGCATCGCCACCACCATCGCCAGGCCGTAGGTCGCCATGCCCAGCGCCATCAGCGCGAAGATGCTCCAGGCCGGCGCCTGGGCCCAGACCAGCAGCGAGCCGCCGACGGCCACCAGCACCAGCCGCACGGTGCCCGCCAGCACCGGGCCGGCCACCTTGCCCGCGCCCAGCGACGAGAAGTAAAGGCACAGCCCCAGGCCGAACAGCGCGTAGCAGGGGCCGGCCCAGCGGAAGTAGTGCGCTGCCGAGGCGATCACCGCCGGGTCCTGGGTGAAGTTGCGCGCCCACAGGTCGGGGTGGAAGGTCAGCACGCCGCCGATCACCCCCAGCAAGCCAGCGGCCAGCGCGGCGGCCGTCCACGCGGCACGGCGTGCCCGCGCCACCTTGCCCGCGCCGATGGCCATGCCCACCAGCGGCACCGACGCCACGCCCACCGCGAACGCGATCGGCACCAGCAGGAACTCGAGCCGGGTGCCGATGCCGTAGCCGGCCAGCGCATTGGTGCCGAACTGCGCCACCAGGCGCGTGAGGATCAGGATGGTCAGCACCGTCTGCAGCGGCGAGATGCAGGCGAACGCGCCGACCTTCAGGATGTCGAGCAGCAGGCCGCGCTGCAGCGGCGTGGCCCGCACCCGCAGATGCACCTTGGCCCGGCCCGAGCGCAGGTAGGCGTACAGGAAGGCCGCGCCGCCCGCGTAGGCCAGCACCTGGCCGGCGGCCACGCCCGCCATGCCCAGGCGTGGAAACGGGCCCCAACCCAGGCCCAGCGCGCCACCGACCAGCACCTGGGCCACGGCCACCGCCAACAGGGTGCCCGAAGGCACGGCCATGTTGCCCGAGCCGCGGATCACCGAGGCGAAGGTGTTGACCAGCCAGACGAAGACCGAGCCCAGGAAGGCGATGTTGGCAAAGGCCACGGCCTGCGACAGCGCTTCGCCCTGGCCACCCAGCAGCGCGAACAGCGTCGGCCCCAGGCTCAGCATCAGCACCATGTAGGCCGTGCCCGCGCCCAGGCCGATCCACAGCGCATGCACCGCCAGCGCGTTGGCGCGCGCCGGATCACCCGCGCCGATGGCCCGGCTGACGGCCGACGACACGCCGCCGCCCATCGCCCCGCCCGACAGCATCATGTTGAGCATCACCATCGGGAACACCAGCGCCATGCCGGCCAGCGAGGCCACGCCGAAGCTGCCCACGTAGCTGGTCTCGGCGATCGCCGCCAGCGCGCCGGCCAGCATCGCCACCATGTTGGGCAGCGCAAAGCGCAGCAGGGTGGGCAGCAGCGGCGCGGTCAGCAGCGGGTTGGCGGGGGCCGGCGCTGCGGCGGCGGACGGGGGGGTGAGGGTGGCCGTGCTCAAGCTGCTATCCTTGGGTTGACTGCAATTGCAATCATTGCATATACAAGTGTGACATGAAATCCGCCGACCCGCAGCCACAGGGCTGCACCAACTTCAAGCTGCGGCAGTTGCTGCGCAGCGTGTCGCGCCTGTACGACGGCCAGTTGGCGCAGGTGGGCCTCAAGGGCTCGCAGTTCTCGTTGCTGTCGTTCGTGCTGACGCTGGGCCCGATCGCGCCTTCGGAGCTGGCCGCGCGCATGGGCATGGACGCCTCCACCCTCACCCGCAACCTGCGCCCGCTGATCGCCAAGGGCTGGGTGCTGCAAGGCCCGGGTGCCGACGCGCGCGGCCGCTCGATCGCCATCACGCCGGCCGGCATCGCCCAGCACGCCGAGGCGCGGGTTTACTGGAAGCGCGCCCAGCAGTCGGTCAACCAGCTGCTGGGTGACGCCGAGGTGGTGGCCCTGCACCAGCTGATCGACCAGGCGCAGGCGCGCCTGCACCCGGCCGAAACCGGCGACGCCTGAGCCAGCGGCGCGCCCGTGGCCGCGCGCTGACCACTGCGCGGGATCACCGCGGTACAGGCCGCCTGACCGATCGCCGGCCCTGCCGGGTCCTCGCCTGAACATCCGCCAGCATGGTCTTGGGGTCTGCGCTTGTTGACAGTGACATCACTGTCACTTATTGTCGCCGCACCAGCCATTGACACCCTCCATTGGCACCGTGCCAGATCGCTCCAGGAGCAGGACATGACCACCGGGCCCGGCATCGCCGGACAGCGCGCCACCCCGCGCAGCGCCAGCCGCACCCCGCGGGGCCACGCCGGTCCATGCCGACGCCCGCGCTGAAACCGCGCATCGCGCGCTCCACCGCGGTGCGCCGCGGCACCGATCCGGCAGCGGGCGCGGTGCGCCGCGTGCGGGGCTCGGCCGAAGAAACCGCGCAGCTGCTGCTGGCCTCGGCGCTGCAGGTCTTTGCCCGCAAGGGCTACATCCGCACCACGGTGCAGGACATCATCGAAGGCACGGGCCTGAGCCGGGGTGCCTTCTACCGCTACTTCGGCAGCACCGACGAGATCTTCGTCGCGGTGGTCACCCGCGTCGTCGACGAGCTGATCGTCTCGTCGCGCGAGCGCTCGGGCCGCACGCTGCGCGAGCGGGTGCACGCGGGCAACCTGCGCTACCTGCACATCTTCGAGCGTCACCGCGGCGTGATGCGCGCGCTGTTCGAGGCCGCCTTCGTCAACCCGCAGATCGCCGAGATCCAGGCGCGCATGCGCAGCGCCTACCTGCGCCGCCTGCGCGACCACCTGGCGCGCCAGGTGCAGCGCGGCCATTGCCTGCCCATCGACGTGGACGCCACCACGCTGTCGCTGGGCATGATGATCGAAGGTGCCGCCCAGGCCTGGGTGGTGTTGGGGCTCGAGCCCTTCGAACAGCCGCTCGACCTGCAGCGCCTGTGCACCCAGGTCACCGAGATCTGGTGCCGATCGGTCTACCGTGATGCCGATCAGCCGCTGCCCACCGATCCGCCCGAAGGCCCATCCCCCAGCCAGGAAGCCGCACCATGAGCGACAGCACCCTCGTCCAGCAACTCGAAGCCGGCATCCTCACGATCACGCTGAACCGGCCCGACAAGCTCAACGCCTACACCGCCCAGATGGGCCGCGAGCTGACCGACGCCTTCCGCCGCGCCGATGCCGACGACGCGGTGCGGGTGGTCATCGTCACCGGCGCCGGCAAGGCCTTCTGTGCCGGCGCCGACATCTCCGGCGGCGCCGCCAGCTTCGGCGACACCGCCAAGCTGTTCGGCGAAGGCCGCAGCGAGGCCACGCCCCGGCCGGCCGGTGGCTTCATCGAGGCGATCTTCGATTGCCGCAAGCCGTCGATCGCCGCCATCAACGGCGCCGCGGTCGGCGTGGGCCTGACGATGACGCTGCCGATGGACATCCGGCTGGCCGCCAGCGGCGCCCGCTTCGGCTGCGTGTTCACGCGGCGCGGCCTGGTGCCCGAGGCCGCCAGCGCCTGGTTCCTGCCGCGCATCGTCGGCCTGCCGCGGGCGCTGCGCTGGTCGTATTCGGGCCGCGTGTTCGACGCCGCCGAGGCCGAGCGTGGCGGCCTGATCGAGCCGGCGCTGGCGAGCGACGACCTGCTGCCGAGGGCGCGCGAGATCGCCCGCGAGATCGCCGACAACACCGCGCCGGTGGCCATCGCGCTGACCCGCCAGCTGCTGTGGCGCTTCTCGGCCGAGGCCGGTCCCTGGGGCCTGCTGCAGGTCGACACGGCGCTGAACATCCACCTCGGCGCCGGGCCCGATGTGCGCGAAGGCGTGGCCGCCTTCCTCGACAAGCGTGCACCGGCCTTTCCCGGCAAGGTGTCGACCGACATGCCGCCGCAGTACCCGTGGTGGACACCGGCATGAGTACCGGCCTGAGTACCGGCATGCACACCGAGCGCGACATCCTCGCCGCGGGCTTGGCCACGCTGGTGCGGCGCCTGCTGCCGCGCGCCAGCGGCATCACCGGGCTGCAGCGCCTGTCGGCCGGCGCCACGCTGCAGACCTGGTCGTTCGACGCGGTGGGCGATGCCGGCTTCCTGCACCCGCTGATCCTGCGCCGCTCGCCGGGCGGGCTGCGCGGGGCCGAGTCGCTGGCGCTGCCGCTGGAGGCCGCGCTGATCCGCGCGCTGGCCGGCAGCAATGCCACGCTGGCCACGGTGGTGCCCGAGGTGGTGCACACGCTGGGGCCCGACGATGCGCTGGGCGACGGCTTCCTGATGACGCGGGTGGCCGGCGAGACCATCCCGCGCAAGATCCAGCGCGACGAGGCCTTTGCGGCGGCGAGACCGCGCCTGGTGGCGCAGATGGGGACGGCGCTGGCCGCCATCCACCGCGCCGACACCACCACCCTGCCCGCGCTGCCGGTGCGCTCGACGGCCGCCACGCTGGCCAACCTGCAGCGCCGCAATCACGCCCTGCCCCAGCCCAGCGCGGTGTTCGAGTTCGCGCTGCGCTGGCTGCACCAGCACCAGCCGGCCGATCCGCCCACGCTGCGCCTGGTGCACGGGGATTTCCGCCTCGGCAACCTGATCGTCGGTGGCGGCCCCGATGGCGGCCTGCGCACCGTGCTCGACTGGGAGATCGCCCACCTCGGCGACCCGGCCGAAGACCTGGCCTGGATCTGCCTGCCGCCCTGGCGCTTCGGCCAGATTCACCAGCCGGTGGCCGGCCTGGGCCAGCGCGACGAACTGTTCCGCGCCTGGCAGCAGGCCAGCGGCGAGGCGGTCGACCCGGCGCGCGTGCGCTGGTGGCAGGCCCTGGGCAGCCTGCGCTGGGGCCTGGGCTGCGCCGGCATGCGCGACTGGTTCGACAGCGGGCGCGATGCCACGGTCGAACGCGCGATGATCGCCCGCCGCGTCTCCGAGAACGAGCTGGACCTGCTGCGCCTGTTGTGCGAGGAGACTGCCGATGCTTGACCACCCCCGCGGCCCCGCCCTGCTCGATGCCGTGGCCCGGCTGCTGCGCGAGACGCTGATCCCGCAGCTGCCGCCCGGCGCCGTGTTCCAGGCCCGCGTGGCCGCCAACGCGGTCGACCTGGCCGCGCGCGAGATGCGCCAGGCCGCAGACGCCGAACGCCAAGCCCGCGACCGGCTGAAGGCGCTGCTGGGTCACGGCGGCGAGCTGGCCGCGCTGGAAGCCGAACTGGCCGAGCGCCTGCGCCGCGGCGACATCGCCACCGACCACACCGACCTGCAGGCCCACCTGTGGGCCACCACGCTGGCCAAGCTGGCCATCGACCAGCCCGGTTATGCCCCGTACCGCCGCGCGCTCGAACAGCGCGCGGACACCACCACCGACCCACTGCAACACCACGCCAAGGAGTGAGACACGATGGACTTCAACCTGCCCCCCGAACTGACCGAGTTCCTGAGGAACCTCGACCGCTTCATCGACCAGGAGATCAAGCCGCTGCAGGCCCAGGACGACAACGAGCGCTTCTTCGACCACCGCCGTGAATGGGCGCGCACCGATTTCGACAACGGCGGCCTGCCGCGCCCCGAATGGGAGGCGCTGCTGCAGCAGTGCAAGCGCATCGCCGACAAGGCCGGCTTCTACCGCCTGTCGCTGCCCAAGGAGTTCGGCGGCCAGGCCATCGGCAACCTGTGGATGTCGGTGATCCGCGACCACCTCGCCAGCAAGGGCCTGGGGCTGTTCAACGACCTGCAGAACGAGCACTCGGTGGTGGGCAACTTCCCCATCATCGTGATGCTGCGCGACTTCGGCACGCCGGCGCAGAAAGAGAAGTTCATCAAGGGCCAGCTGGCCTTCGAGACCCGCATCACCTTCGGCCTGACCGAGCCCAACCACGGCTCGGACGCCACCCACATGGAGACCAAGGCGGTGCCCGAGAAGCGCAACGGCGTCGACGGCTGGCTCATCAACGGCGAGAAGATGTGGACCACCGGCATGCACACCGCCACGCACTGCGCGCTGTTCGCCCGCACCAGCGGCAAGGCCGGCGACGCCCGGGGCATCACCTGCTTCCTGACGCCTTGCGACACCCCGGGCGTGAAGATCGAGGAGTACCTCTGGACCTTCAACATGCCCACCGACCACCCGCGCGTGAGCTTCACCAACGTGTGGGTGCCGGCCGACGCGATGTTCGGCGAGGAGGGCCGCGGCCTGCCGCTGGCGCAGAGCTTCGTGCACGAGAACCGCATCCGCCAGGCCGCCAGCTCGCTGGGCGCCGCGGCCTTCTGCGTGGCCGAGAGCGTGAAGTACGCGCGTGAGCGCAAGCCCTTCGGCGAGGAACTGGCGCGCAACCAGGGCATCCAGTTCCCGCTGGTCGAGCTGGCCACGCAGGTGGAGATGCTGCGCCTGTTGATCCGCAAGACCGCCTGGGAGATGGACAGCATGCCCCACCCCGAGGTCGAGAAGAAGCTGTCGGACAAGGTCTCGATGTGCAACTACTGGGCCAACCGCCTGGTGTGCGAAGCCGCCGACCGGGCGATGCAGGTGCATGGCGGCATCGGCTACAGCCGCCACAAGCCGTTCGAGCACATCTACCGCCACCACCGCCGCTACCGCATCACCGAGGGTTCGGAAGAGATCCAGATGCGCAAGGTCGCCGGCTTCCTGTTCGGCTACATGGGCCCGAACAAGTTCTGAGTTCACGTGCCACCCATTTCCCCTAGGAGACAAGCATGAGCCAATTGAACCGCCGCTCCATCGTCCTGGCCCCGCTGGCGGCAGCCGCCGCGGCGGCGCTGCCCACCGCCGCCTTCGCGCAGAAGAAGTACGGCCCCGGCGTCACCGACACCGAGATCAAGATCGGCCAGACCATCGCCTACAGCGGCCCGGCCTCGGCCTACGGCCAGTTGGGCCGCGCCGAGGCCGCGTACTTCAAGTTCCTCAACGACAAGGGCGGCATCAACGGCCGCAAGATCAACTTCCTGTCGGTGGACGACGGCTTCTCGCCGCCCAAGGCGGTGGAGATGACGCGCAAGCTGGTCGAGCAGGACGAGGTGGCGCTGATGTTCGGCATGCTGGGCACGGCGCTGAACACCGCCACCCGCCCCTACCTGAACCAGAAGAAGGTGCCGCAGCTGTTCATCGCGGCGGGCTCGGCCACCTTTGCCAGCGGCGACAAGTTCCCATGGACCATCGGCTGGCAGCCCACGCTGCAGATCGAGGCCGCGTTCTACGCCAAGAGCATCCTGACCAGCCACCCCGGTGCCAAGATCGGCGTGCTCTACCAGGACGACGACTTCGGCAAGGAGCTGCTGGCCGGCCTGAAGGAAGGCGTGGCCGGCAAGGACTCGGCCATCATCGCCACCGAGAGCTTCCAGGCCACCGACCCGACGGTGGACTCGCAGCTGATCACCCTCAAGGGCAAGGGCGTGGACACGCTGATGCTGTTCACCTACGCCAAGCAGGCGGCGCAGGCGATCCGCAAGATCGCCGAGCTGGGCTGGAAGCCCGACACCTACCTTCACCTGGGCTCGGCCTCGGTGGGCGCCACGCTGATGCCGGCCGGCCTCGACAAGTCGGTGGGCATCAAGACCGCCGGCTTCATCAAGGACACCACTGATCCGCAGTGGGCCAACGACGCCGAGCTGGCGCCCTTCTTCGACTGGATGAAGAAGTACATGCCCGACGCCAAGCTGGAGGACTCGCTGAACCTGGCCGGCTGGGCCTACGGCCAGACCATCGAGCAGGTGCTGCGCCAGTGCGGCGACGACCTGACGCGCGAGAACATCATGCGCCAGGCGCTGAACCTGAAGAACTGGCGCAACCCGGCGCTGCTGCCCGGCAGCCTGATCAACACCAGCCCGACCGACTACCGGGTGATCGAGTACATGAAGCTGCAGCGCTTCAACGGCAAGATCTGGGAATCGGCCTGAGCGACCGGCTGGCTAACTGGCCACGCAAGCGGCCGCGCGCAGCGCCGCTTCGTCGGCCGCCAGCACACCCACCTCGGTGATCAGCCCGGTCACCAGCCGCGCCGGTGTCACGTCGAAGGCCGGGTTCAGCGCCGGGCTGCCGTCGGGCACCAGCTGCACCTCGGTCAAGCCGCCCTGCGCGTCGCGCCCGGTCAGGTGCGTCAGCTCACGCGGCGAGCGGTGCTCGATGGGGATCTCGGCCAGGCCATCGCTCAGCTGCAGGTCCAGCGTCGACAACGGCATCGCCACGTAGAACGGCACGGCGTTGTCGTGCGCGGCCAGCGCCTTCAGGTAGGTGCCGATCTTGTTGCACACGTCGCCGCGTGCGCTGACCCGGTCGGCGCCGACGATCACCAGATCGACCTGGCCATGCTGCATCAGGTGGCCGCCGGTGTTGTCGGCGATCACCGTGTGCGGCACGCCCTGCTGGCCCAGCTCCCACGCGGTGAGGCTGGCGCCCTGGTTGCGCGGCCGCGTCTCGTCCACCCATACATGCAGCGGGATGCCCGCGTCGAAAGCGGTGTAGATGGGTGCCAGCGCCGTACCCCAGTCCACCGTCGCGAGCCAGCCTGCGTTGCAGTGGGTGAGGATGTTGACCGTGCTGCCTTTGCGCTGATGAATCGCGCGGATGATCGCGCTGCCATGCTGGCCGATGGCGGCGTTGATCGCCACGTCCTCGTCGGCGATGCGCGCCGCTTCCTGCCACGCCGCAGCCGCGCGTTCACGTTCGGGCAACGGAGCCAGCAGCGCGCGCATTTTTTCCACGCCCCAGCGCAGGTTCACCGCCGTGGGTCGCGCCGCGAGCAGCACGCTGCAAGTCGCCGCCAGCGCGGCATCCGAGGCATGGTCGCGCATCGACAGCGCCACGCCGTAGGCCGCCGTCACGCCGATCAGCGGCGCACCGCGCACCTGCATGTCGCGTATCGCGCGCTCGGCATCGCGCATCGTGTT
>JAURXG010000319.1 GCA_030654555.1 Aquabacterium sp. | reverse complement strand
CGTCGCGGCCTGCTGGGCGCTGCGGGCGGCCTGGGCCTGGCGCTGCTGGCCAGCCTGGGCCTGGCCGCCGGGCTGGCGCGCCGGCACGGCGGGCTGGCCGCGGCCTGGCGCGACATCGCGGCCGACCGCACGCACTACCCGCTGCGCGCGCTGCTGCTCACGTTCACGGTGATCTGCCTGGTGGCCGGCCCGGTGATCGCGCTGATGGGCCATTACCACGTCTTCGGCACCGACCGCACCGGCAACGACGTGCTGGTGCAGACGCTCAAGAGCATCCGCACGGCCTTCGTCATCGGCCTGCTCAGCACGCTGGCCACGCTGCCGATCGCGGTGGTGCTGGGCATCCTGGCGGGCTGGTTCCGTGGCTGGGTCGACGAGGTGGTGCAGTACCTCTACACCACGCTGTCGAGCGTGCCCAACGTGCTGCTGATCGCCGCCTGCGTGCTGATGGTGCAGGTGGCACTCGACCAGCACCCCGAGTGGTTCGAGACCGGCGCCGAGCGCGCCGACCTGAAGGTCTTCCTGCTGTGCGTGATCCTGGGCGTCACCGGCTGGGCCACGCTGTGCCGGCTGGTGCGCGCCGAGACGCTGAAGCTGCGCGAGCTCGAGTTCGTGCAGGCCGCCACCGCCTTCGGCGTGCCGCCCGCCCGCATCATGGCCCGCCACATCCTGCCCAACGTGATGCACCTGGTGCTGATCACCACCGTGCTGAGCTTCTCCGACCTGATCCTCTACGAGGCCGTGCTCACCTACGTGGGTGTGGGTGTCGACCCCAGCACCAGCAGCTTCGGCGGCATGATCAACCTGGCGCGCAGCGAGATGAGCCGCGACCCGGTGGTGTGGTGGAGCTTTGCCGCCGCCTTCGGCTTCATGGTGGCCCTGGTGCTGGCGGCCAACCTGTTTGCCGACGGCGTGCGCGATGCCTTCGATCCGCGTGCGCGCAGCCTGCGGCCGCGGCTGTCGCGGCGCCTGCCGTCGGCGGGAGGCTGAGCATGCTGAAGCTCGATGCGCTGCAGGTCGAACTCGATGCCGAGGCCGGCATCGTGCGCGCCATCGATGGCCTGGCGCTGGCCATCCGGCGCGGCGAGACCTTCGCGCTGGTGGGTGAATCGGGCTGCGGCAAGAGCATGACCGCGCTGGCCTTGATGCGCCTGCTGCCCGACAGCGGCGCGGTGACCGCCGGCGACATCACCCTGGACGGCACCGACCTGCTGGGCCTGCCCGAATCGGCCATGCGCGCGGTGCGCGGCGGGCGCATCGGCATGATCTTCCAGGAGCCCGGCACCAGCCTGAACCCGGTGCTCACCGTCGGCCGGCAGATGCTCGAGACCATCGAGGCGCACACCCCGCTGCGCGGTGCGGCGGCGCGCGCCAAGGCCATCGACTGGCTGAAGCGCGTGGGCATCCCCGAGCCCGAGCGGCGCTTCGACGACTACCCCTTCCGCATGAGCGGGGGCCAGAAGCAGCGCGTGATGATCGCGATGACGCTGGCCGCCGAGCCTGACTACCTGGTGGCCGACGAGCCCACCACCGCGCTGGACGTCACGATCCAGAAGCAGATCCTCGACCTGCTTCGCGACCTGCAGCACGAGCAGGGTCTGGGCCTGCTGCTGATCACCCACGACCTGGCGGTGGTGGCCGGCATGGCCCAGCAGGTGGCACTGATGTATGCGGGGCAGATCATCGAGGTGGCGCCGGCCGACCAGTTCTTCGCACGGCCGCAGCATCCCTATGCCCAGGCCCTGCTGCGTGCGCTGCCCGATGCCGGCCGGCGTGGCCAGCCGCTGGCGGCGATCGCCGGCACCGTGCCGCCGCTGACTCAGGAGTTCATCGGTTGCCGCTTTGCGCCCCGTTGTGGCTATGCACAGCCGACTTGCCATGCCACGCGGCCCGAGCTGCACGGCCCGGCCGGTCGGCAGGTGCGTTGCCTGCTGCTGCAGGACGGCGGCCCCGGGCTGGTGGACGGGCCGACCGATGACGCCGTCGTCGCCCAGGCGCCTGCTGCGGCCACGCCGGGGCCCGATGCACCGCCGCTGCTGCAGGTCACGGGGCTCAGCGTCAGCTTCGTGCTGCGCAAGCCCCTGCTGGGCGGCCAACCGGCGCGCTTCGACGCCGTCAAGGGCGTGTCGTTCAAGGTGCAGGCGGGCCAGACGCTGGCGCTGGTGGGCGAGTCGGGCTGCGGCAAGACCACCACCGGCAAGGCCATCGTGCAGCTGTTGCGCCACCAGGCCCGGATCGAAGGTCAGGCCCTGCTCGACGGCAGCAACCTGTTCGAGCTGGAGGGCGCCGCGCTGCGCGACGCCCGGCGCGCGGTGCAGATCATTTTCCAGGACCCGTTCGCGTCGCTGAACCCGCGCATGCGGATGGCCGAGATCCTCGACGAAGGCCTGGCCGCGCTGCAACCCCAGACCACGCCCGACGAGCGCCGCGCCCGCATCGAGCGCATCACCGAGCAGGTGGGGCTGCGCCGCGAGGCGCTGCAGCGCTGGCCGCACGAGTTCTCGGGCGGCCAGCGCCAGCGCATCGCGATCGCCCGCGCGCTGGCAGTGAGCCCGAAGCTGATCGTCTGCGACGAGCCCACCTCGGCGCTGGACGTCAGCGTGCAGGCCCAGATCCTCAACCTGCTGCGCGAGCTGCAGCGCGAACTGGGCGTGAGCTTCCTGTTCATCACCCACAACATCGCGGTGGTGGAGTACATCGCCGACGCCGTGGCGGTGATGCGCGCCGGCCGCATCGTCGAGCAGGGCGCCTGCGCCGACGTGCTGTACCGGCCGGTGGACGACTACACCCGCACGCTGCTGGCGGCGGTGCCGAGGATGCAGGGCGCCTGAGCCGGCAGCCGGCAGCCTGCGGCCGAGGCCGTTGACGGGGCGATGTGATCGCCCCGCAGCCCCTCAAACGCGGGGCGAGCCGAGCGTCGATAGCCCTTCTGGCGGCTGGCTGGCAGTGCCACTGTTGCTTGCCGCCAACGGCCCGAGCGCAGGCGCCTAGGGGCGTTCACCTAAACGGCGTGGTGATTGAGCGTGCTCTTTCTCGCTTCAAGGGGCGCTTGGCGCCCGGCGTGCACCGCTCGGCGGCATGCCTTGCGGGCAGGCACCCAGGTAGTGCAGGGCACGGCGCGGTGACAGGGGTCGGGTGCCGATCCTGGGTTTCCCCAAGGACCGGGCCGGAAACCCTTCAGTGACAATCCAACGACAAGTTTTCGCAGGCGAGCGACAAAGGTTCACAAAGCCTCTGGTGCCGCCACGAAGGCGGGGGTTTATCGATCAACTTTTGGAGATCCAATGAAACAGTCCACTGCATCACGCGCGCTATGGAAGCGCACGGCCATCGCGTTCGGCGCGGGCCTGTGCATCATGAGCATGACCGCTCAAGCCCAACAGAGCTCGGGTGCCATCAATGGCCGCGCGGCCAAGGGTGATGTCGTCACGGTCGAGAACCGGGGCATCAACGTCACGCGCCAGATCAAGCTCGACGCCGATGGCAACTTCCAGGTCTCGAACCTGCCGTCCGGTACCTACCAGGTCACCCTGACGCGGGCCAACGGCACCAAGCAGACGCTTGAACTGGTGGTGGCAGCCGGTGGTGGCAGTTTTGCCGACTTCGGCACGACACAGCAGGTGGTGGTGACGGGCACGGCCGCCCGTTCGCTGGATGTGCGCTCGACCGAGTCGACCCAGATCCTGACCAAGGCGCAGATCGACCGCATCCCGGTTGCACGTGACGTGACCGCCGTGGCCATGCTGGCCCCCACCGTCACCTTCGGCGACGCCCGCCTGGGCCAGACCAACGCCCGCGCCGGCAACGTGCCGTCGATCGCCGGCGCGTCGCCCGCCGAGAACACGTACTACGTGAACGGCTTCAACGTCACGAACATCGTCAACGGCGTGTCCTACAACACCGTGCCGTTCGAGGCGATCGCCGAGCAGCAGGTCAAGACCGGTGGCTACGGCGCCGAGTTCGGCCGCTCGCTGGGCGGCGTGTTGAACATCAACACCAAGCGCGGCACCAACCAGTGGACCGGCGGCGCCAACATCAGCTACGAGCCGAACAGCCTGAAGGGCTCGTCGGTCTATACCTTCCGCGACCCGGTGACCGCCGCTTGGAGCCTGAAGGATCGCCCGGGCGGCTCGACGCAGACCAAGTACAACGTCTGGGCGGGTGGCCCGGTCATCAAGGACCAGCTCTATGTCTTCGGCATCGTCCAGGGCTTTGATTACAAGAGCGAAACCTATGCCGACACCCAGCAGAGCCAACTGACCAACAAGACGCCGCAGTATTTGTTGAAAGTCGACTGGAACATCAACAAGAACAACCTGTTCGAGTTGACCGCGTTCAGCGACAAGTCCAAGGACGAGATCGACTACTACAACTCGACCACGCCCTACGAGACCGGCAAGGCCTCCTACATCGGCCACGATCTGCTCACGACGGGCGGTCAGAACACCATCGCCAAGTGGACCAGCTGGATCAACGAAGACCTGTCGGTGTCCGCCCTGATCGGCCGCGGTACCTACGATCGCACCTCCGCGATCGGCGGCGCCGACTGCCCGCGCGTGATCGACCTTCGCACCTCCACCCGCAAAGACTACGGTTGCGCAACCTCGGCGCGCATCAGCGACCCGGGCGCCAAGGACGAGCGTGATGCGGCCCGTCTGGATCTGGAATGGGTGCTGGGCAAGCACACCGTCAAGGCCGGCCTGGATCACGAGATCTACAAGGTCAAGGACTCCACCGCGGCATCTGGTGATGGCGACTACATCATCCGCAGCCGCAACCCAGGTCAGATTCTGGCCAACGGCTACGTCATTCCGGCCGGCGGACCGGTGCAACTCGTAGAGTTCAGGCACTTCGAGAACGGCGGCACCTTCAAGACCATTAACTCGGCTTGGTATCTGGAAGACACGATCCAGCTGACCGATCGCATCGTTGCCAGCGTCGGCATTCGCAACGAGTCGTTCAAGAACAAGAACGCCGATGGCGTGCCGTTCATCAACATCAAGAACACCTGGGCGCCGCGCTTGGCGGCGTCGTGGGACGTGCAGGGCGATGCCAGCCTGAAGGTGTTCGGTAATCTGGGCCGCTACTACATCCCGGTGTACGCCAACACCAACGTGCGCTTGTCGGGCGCTGAACTGGACTATCGCGACTTCTACACCTACGGCGGCTCCCTGGCCACCGACCGGTTCCAGCGTCCGGTGTTGGGCGCGCAATTGGGTGGTCGTGTTGTCTCCAGCAACGGCGAGACGCCGAACCCGCTGAGCGTTGTCGATCCCAACATCAAGCCGATCTACCAGGACGAACTGATCCTGGGCTTCCAGAAGGCCCTGGCGCAGCGTTGGTCGGTGGGCGTGAAGTACACCCACCGCAAACTCGGCAATGCGATGGACGACATCTGCAACGACGAGGGTCCGGCGGTCTGGGCCGAGGCCAATGGCTACACCTCGACGCAGGCTGGCCGCATCGGCGCGGCCATCGGCCATTGCTTCCTGTACAACCCGGGCAAGGATCTGACGGCCAACATCGACGTCGATGCCACCGGCACGTTGAAGGAGATCGTGATCCCGGCGGCTGCCCTGCAGATGCCCAAGCCCAAGCGCACCTTCGACTCGCTCGAATTCACCTTCGAGCGGGCCTGGGACAAGAAGTGGAGCTTCCAGGGTTCGTACGTGCTGTCGTTCAGCAAGGGCAACACCGAAGGCTACGTCAAGTCCGACATCGGCCAGGACGACGCCGGCATCAGCCAGGACTTCGACTACCCGGGTCTGATGGAAGGTGCTGAAGGCTATCTGCCGAACGACCGTCGCCACACGCTGAAGGCCTTCGGCTCCTACGCTGTGACGGATGAGTGGCGTGTTGGTGGCTCCGCGACGATCCAGAGTGGTCGTCCGCAGAACTGCTTCGGCGCCTACGGCGGCACCACCGACACGGTGTCGGTCAACTACGGCGATGCGTCGTTCTACTGCGGCGGTGTGCTGCGCTCGCGTGGTGCCTTCGGTCGCTTGCCTTGGCAGCAACAGTACGACCTGCAGGTGACCTACACGCCGAACTGGGCCAAGGGCTTGACCTTGTCGATGGACGTGCTGAACGTCCTGAACAAGCGCACGGTGCGCAGCATCGACGAGCAGGAAGACAGCGGCACGACCAACCCGGCGTCCAACTACGGCAAGCCGATCCTGGTCAGCGTGCAGAAGCCCCGTACGGTGCGTCTGCTGGCGCAGTACGAGTTCTGATCTGACGGCCTAGACGCCCCGCGTCCCGCATCCGCGGGGCGCGCTGGGTTCAAAGCAAAAAAAGCCGCCTCGGTTCTCCGAGGCGGCTTTCTTCTTTGGCGCGTGCCGTCGGTGACGGCGAGGCCTCAGACGCTCACTTCGGCGCCAGCCGGATCGCCCCGTCCAGCCGGATCACCTCGCCGTTGAGCATGTCGTTCTCGATGATCTGCTTGACCAGCTTGGCGTAGTCGGCCGGGGTGCCCAGGCGGCTGGGGAAGGGCACGCCGGCGGCCAGTGCGTCCTGCACGGCCTGCGGCATCGTGAACAGCATCGGCGTGCCGAAGATGCCCGGGGCGATGGTCATGTTGCGGATGCCGTTGCGCGCCAGGTCGCGGGCGATCGGCAGCGTCATGCCGACCACGCCGCCCTTGCTGGCGGCATAGGCGGCCTGGCCGATCTGGCCGTCGTAGGCCGCCACGCTGGCGGTGCTGATCAGCACGCCGCGCTCGCCGGTGGGCTCGGGCGCGTTGTTGCACATGGCCTCGGCGGCCAGGCGGATCATGTTGAAGCTGCCGACCAGGTTGACCATGATGGTCTTGGTGTAGGTGGCCAGCGGGTGCGCGCCGTCCTTGCCCACGGTCTTGACGGCCGGGGCGATGCCCGCGCAGTTGACCAGGCCGAACAGCGGGCCCAGCGCCAGCGCCGCGGCCACCGCAGCCTGGCCATCGGCCTCCTGGCTGACGTCGCACTTGACGAAGCTGCCGCCCAGCTCGGCGGCCAGCGCCTGGCCCTTCTCGGCCTGCAGGTCGGCGATGACGACCTTGGCGCCTTCACGCGCCAGCATGCGGGCGGTGCCTTCGCCCAGGCCCGACGCGCCGCCGGTGACTATGAAAACCTTGCCTGCGATGTCCTTGGATGCTCCTTCTGGGATGGGGGAATGGGACGGGGGATGAAAGGACCGACGGCCACGCGATGCGTGGCCGTCGG
>JAURXG010000613.1 GCA_030654555.1 Aquabacterium sp. | reverse complement strand
AGGGCGCCACCTTCCAGGTGGCCGTCATGAAGGGCACGTTCCAGGGGCTGATCAGCGCGCACACGCCCACCGGGTGGAACAGCGTGTAGTTCAGGTGCGTGGGCGTGGGGTAGGTGTGGCCGTCCACCCGGGTGCACATCTCGGCGAAGTAATGGAAGTTGTCGGCCGCGCGTGGCACCAGCTGCTTGCCGGTCTGGCTGATCACCTGGCCGGTGTCGCTGGTCTCGGTGCGGGCGATCTCGGGCACGTGCTTCGTGATCAGCGCGCCCAGCTTGCGCATCAGCGCGGCGCGCGCGGTGGCCGGCCGGCCGGCCCAGGCCGGGAAGGCGGCCTTGGCGGCGGCCACCGCGGCATGCACCTCGGCGGCGCCGCCGTCGGCCACCTCGGCCAGCACGGCCTGCGTGGCGGGGTTGACGGTGGTGAAGGTGTCGGGGCTGTCGACGGCCTTGCCATCGATCAGGTGCTGGATGCGCATGGGTTGCTCCGCGAGATGAGGGATGGTTCAGCGGCCGAAGGCGCTGTCGGGTGCCAGGGTGTTGACCAGCCGGCCGATGCCGTCGATCTCGCAGGCCACCGCGTCGCCGGCCTCGACGTTGACCACGCCGTCGGGCGTGCCGGTCAGGATCACGTCACCGGCCTGCAGCGTCATGAAGCTGCTGAGGTACTCGATCAGCACGGCCACGCCGTTGATCATGTGGGCGGTGCTGCCCTGCTGGGTGACCTGGCCGTTGACGAGGGTGCGCAGGCCCAGCGCCTGCGGGTCGGGCACTTCGGCGGCCGGCACGAACCAGGGGCCCAGCGCGGTGCCGCCGTCGCGGTTCTTCACCCGCAGGTTGGGGCGGTACCAGTTCTCGAGGTAATCCCGCACCGCATAGTCGTTGCAGACGGTGTAGCCGGCGACGAAGTCCATCGCGTCGGCGGCCAACACGCCACGCGCGGTGCGGCCGATCACCACCGCCAGCTCGCATTCGTAGTGCATGAAGGCGACGCCCGCCGGGCGGCGCGTGTGGCCGCGGTGGCCGATCAGCGAGCCGGGGCCCTTCAGGAACACCAGCGGCTCGTCCTGCGTGCTGACGGTGAGCTCCTTGGCCAGCTCCTTCACATGGTCGGCGTAGTTCAGCCCCAGCGCGATGATCGTGCCCACCTCGAACGGCGGCAGCCAGACCACCTGGTCTTCGCGCAGCACGCGGCCATCGGCCAGCTGCAGGCCGGTGGCGTGCGGCATGGCACTGTGAACAGCGCCGTCGAAGGCGACGCGCGCGCTGCGTTGGGTGGGCATCGTGGCCACCCGCATCACCGGCGAGGGCGCTGCGCCCTCGGCCACCAGCGGTGTGCTCAGCCGGCCCAGGCCGTCGATCTCGATGGCCACGGTCTGGCCGGCGCTGGCCATCGGCGCGCCGTGCGCCACGCCCAGCATCAGCACGTCGCCGGGCTGCAGGGTCATGAATTCGCTGACATCGGCCAGCAGTTGCGCGGCGCCGCGCAGCCGGTCGCCGGTGGTGGTGTGGTGCACCAGCACACCGTCGACGAACACGCGCACCGCCAGCGCATCCACCGCTGCCGGCAGCTCGGCCAGCGGCACCAGGGTGCGGCCCAGCGGGCAGAGGCCGTCGCGCGCCTTCAGCCGCACGTTGGGCCGGTAGAAGCTGTCATGCGGCACGCTCAGGTCGTTGACGATGACCGCGCCGGCCACATGCGCCAGCGCGTCGTGCACGTTCACCCGGCAGGCGGTGCGGCCGATCACCAGCCCCAGCGCGGCGCCCACCTGCAGCGCCGGTGCGTCGGCCGGCACCGCCACCGGTTGACCATCGGCGGCCCAGGTGTTGCGCGGCTTGACGTACAGCACCGGCGCCCGGGGCGGCGCCTTGTAGGGCGGCTGGTGCACCGCCTCGCCCAGCGCGGCCAGCGCCGGCGCGTGGTTGAGCAGGCAGCCATAGACGGTGCCGGCGGGGTGGTACGGGCGGTACGGCGCGGCATCGGGCTTCATGGCGGTCCAGACAAGGCGGCGGGCGTTGATTCACTAAGAAGTTAGCAATATAGTCGCCGCCATGCGAAGCCGTCAAGCCAGCACTGTCAGCCGCACCGGGGCCGAGCCCAGCGCTCCGCTGGTGCACCGCAACCTGCCGCTGCTGCTGCTGCAGGCGCGCGAGAGCGTGATCGCCAACTTCCGGCCCATCCTCAACGCCCATGGGCTGACCGAGCAGCAGTGGCGCATCCTGCGCGCGCTGGTCGATGCCGGTGCGCTGGAGCCGCGCCAGATCGTCGAGCGCTGCCGCATCTCCAGCCCCAGCCTGGCGGGGGTGCTGGCGCGCATGGACGACCTGGGCCTGGTCAAGCGCGAGCGCATGGCCGGTGACGCGCGCCGGGTGCGGGTGTCGCTGACGGCCAAGAGCCGCGCGCTGGCGGCGACGATGGCGCCGTTGATCGAGGCCACCTACGCCGCGATCGAGGCACGCATCGGCGCCGAATTCATCGGCCGCTTCTACGCCACGCTGGACGAGCTGATCGCGCTGCTGGGCAGCGATGCGCCGGTGGACGAGGCCTGAGCCCGGCCGTCGGTCGACGGGCGGCGACCGATCGATTTCTTGTATCGCGCCGATGAGATCAGGGGCATGGCGCGCGCGCCTGCCGCTGCTAAGCTGACCTCACGTCGGGCGGGTTAGGCCCAGTGGGCCGCAGTGAGCACGCTCAACGGTACTGGGCGATGCGATGGACACGATCTGCCGTGGCAGATCGGTGTGGCGCCCGCTTCCCTCACTCACGGCAGGAGACAGACATGGATCAGACCCAACGCAGCAGCACCGGCAAATGCCCTGTCATGCACGGCGGCAATACCGCGACCGGCAGCTCGAACACGGCCTGGTGGCCGAAGGCGCTCAACCTCGACATCCTGCATCAGCACGACACCAAGACCGACCCGCTGGGCGAGGATTTCGACTACCGCCAGGCGCTGGCCCAGCTCGATGTCGCCGCGCTGAAGAAGGACCTGACCACCCTGATGACCGACAGCCAGGACTGGTGGCCGGCCGACTGGGGGCACTACGGCGGCCTGATGATCCGCATGGCCTGGCACGCGGCCGGCACCTACCGCATCGCCGATGGCCGCGGCGGCGCCGGCACCGGCAACCAGCGCTTCGCACCCCTCAACTCCTGGCCCGACAACGCCAACCTGGACAAGGCGCGCCGCCTGCTGTGGCCGATCAAGAAGAAGTACGGCAACCGGGTCAGCTGGGCCGACCTGATCGTGCTGGCCGGCAACGTGGCCTATGAGTCGATGGGTCTGAAGACCTTCGGCTTCGCCTTCGGCCGCGAGGACATCTGGCATCCGGAAAGGGACGCCTACTGGGGCTCGGAGAAGGAGTGGCTGGGCGCCAGCCGCTACGACGGCGACAACCGCGAGTCGCTGGAGAACCCGCTGGCGGCGGTGCAGATGGGCCTGATCTACGTGAACCCCGAAGGCGTCAACGGCCAACCCGATCCGCTGATGACCGCGCGCGACGTGCGCCTGACCTTCGCGCGCATGGCCATGAACGACGAAGAGACCGTGGCGCTGACCGCCGGCGGCCACACGGTGGGCAAGTGCCACGGCAACGGCGATGCCAAGCGACTGGGCCCGGCGCCCGAAGGCGCCGAGGTCGACGACCAGGGCCTGGGCTGGCTCAACAAGACCAGCCGCGGCGTCGGCCGCGACAGCGTCACCAGCGGCCTGGAAGGCGCCTGGACCACCCACCCCACCCGATGGGACAACGGCTACTTCCACCTGCTGCTCAACCACGACTGGGCACTCCAGAAGAGCCCCGCCGGCGCCTGGCAGTGGGAGCCGGTCGACATCCAGGAAGAAGACAAGCCGGTGGATGCGGAGGACCCGTCGATCCGCCACAACCCGATCATGACCGACGCCGACATGGCCATGAAGATGGACCCGGCCTACCGCCAGATCGCCGAGCGCTTCCACCAGGACCAGGCCTATTTCTCCGAGACCTTTGCGCGTGCCTGGTTCAAGCTGACCCACCGCGACATGGGCCCGAAGGCGCGCTACTTCGGCCCCGAGGTGCCGGCCGAAGACCTGATCTGGCAGGACCCGGTGCCCGCCGGCCGCACCGACTACGACGTCGCCGCGGTCAGGGCGAAGATCGCCGCCAGCGGCCTGACGATCGCCGAGATGGTCAGCACCGCCTGGGACAGCGCGCGCACCTTCCGCGGCTCGGACAAGCGCGGCGGTGCCAACGGCGCACGCATCCGCCTGGCGCCGCAGAAGGACTGGGCGGGCAACGAGCCGCAGCGCCTGGCCAAGGTGCTGGGCGTGCTCGAAGGCATCGCCGCGTCGACCGGCGCCAGCGTGGCCGACGTCATCGTGCTGGCGGGCAACCTGGGCATCGAGCAGGCCGCCAAGGCCGCCGGTCGCGACATCAGCGTGCCCTTCGCGCCCGGCCGGGGTGATGCCTCGCCGGCGATGACGGACGCCGACTCGTTCGCGGTGCTCGAGCCGATCCACGACGGCTACCGCAACTGGCTGAAGCAGGACCACGCGGTCAGTGCCGAGGAGCTGATGCTCGACCGCACGCAGCTACTGGGTCTGACGGCCCCGGAGATGACCGTGCTGGTGGGCGGCATGCGCGTGCTGGGCACCAACCACGGTGGCACCGGACACGGCGTGTTCACCGACCGGCCCGGCGTGCTGACGAACGACTTCTTCGTGCACCTGACGGACATGGCCTGCACCTGGAAGCCCGCCGCCAACGGCCTCTACGAGATGCGCGACCGCAAGACCGGCGCGCTCAAGTGGACGGCGACGCGGGTGGATCTGGTCTTCGGCTCGAACGCGATCCTGCGCGCCTATGCC
>JAURXG010000612.1 GCA_030654555.1 Aquabacterium sp. | reverse complement strand
CGGGGGACATGGAGCAGAACACGCCCACCCGGCCCGGCGCGCTGGCACTGACCGTCGAGCGCCAGCTTTCGAAGGTGACAACGAAAGACCGCAACGAGCCGATGCCAGCCCTCCGATCGTCCTGCCGAGGCCCGCCCGCCCGCCTCAACGGCCTGGTGCCGGCCGCGAGTCGTCGCTGTGGATCTGCAGCGCCTCGAGGAAACGCGAAACCATGTTGTACGAGGCAATGGTGCCGACCAGCTCAACCAACTGCCGATCGCCCAACCGGGCGCGCACGGCCTCGACCAGCGGCGCGGCCACATGCACGTCGCGCGTCATCGCGTCACACAGCCGCAGCACGTCCTGCTGCAGCGGGCTGTAGACACCGGCCGCGTCGGCCCAGGCCGGCAGCGCGTCGAGCTGGGCTTGGGTCAGCCCTTCTCGCCGTGCGATCGGCGCATGTTGGTCGGCCTCGTAGGGCGCACCGTTGAGGTGGGCGATGCGCATGATCACCAGCTCTCGCAGGTCGCCGCCCAGGTCCAGGTGGTGGCGCACCTGGGTCATGAAACCCAGCCAGCCCTCGGCCAGCGGCGGGCTGTGCATCAGCATCTGGTAAAGGTGCAGCACGCTGCCGCGCTCGGCGACGATGCGCTGCACCAGCGGCTGCAGCTCGGGCGGGTTCAGGTCGGCGTAGGGCAGATGGGCCATGGGGATCTCGGGTCTCGGGGTCTCGGGGTCTCGGGGTCTCGGGTCCGGCGGATCAGACCACCCGCGCCGGGTCGACCTGGCGCAGGCGGTGGTCGACGTAGTAGCCGCCGTATTCGGTGTACTGCAGGAAGCCGCGGCCGCAGGCGGCGCAGGCCCACACGCTGCAGCGGTTGTACGGAAAGTGCAGCGGGGCAACGGGCGCCTCGGCCGACCAGTAGCTGCTGCCCGGCCACTCGCTCAGCGTGGGCTCGTCGTCGTCCGGCGCGCGCAGCGTGCCCAGGGCGCGCAGCAGCGGCGCGCCCAAGGGCTGGGCGATCGACTCCCAGCCCGCGCAGTGCAGGTGCGCGCAGTCGCAGCCGGCCGGCGTGCGATCGGGTGGCGGCAACTGCCGCAGGTCGGCCGCGGTCAGCAGTGCATCGGCAGCCCCTGGCGATGCCGTCGTCACCTCAATCGGCCTTGATGTTGTTGGCCTTGACGATGTGCGCCCAGGTGTCGACCTGCTGCTCGATGAAGGTCTGCGCCGCCGCCGGCGTGCCGGTGTTGATGGCGATGCCCTGCGCGGCCAGCTTCTGCGCCACCTCGGGCAACTTCAGCGCGGCGTTGATCTCCTCGTTCAGGCGCTTGACGATCTCGGGCGGGGTCTTGGCCGGGGCCAGCACGGCCCACCAGGCGGGGGCATCGAAGCCGGCAAAGCCGCTCTCGGCCACCGTGGGCACGTCGGGCAGGCTGGGGCTGCGCTGGCTGGTGGTGACGGCCAGCGGCCGCAGCCGCTTGCTGTCGATGTGCGGCTTGGACACGAAGATCGAGCCGATCGCCAGCGGCACATGGCCGGCGATGGCGTCGCTCATCAGCGGGCCGCCGCCGCGGTAGGGCACGTGC
>JAURXG010000590.1 GCA_030654555.1 Aquabacterium sp. | reverse complement strand
TGACGCACCGCATGCTGGTCAAGCTGTGCGAGGCAGGCCGGCTGCGTGCCATGGAGAGCGCCTACCTGCTGGAGCGTGCCACGGCACGCGCCCGCCGCCAGTTGGAGGCCATGACCCCCCCCCGAAGCGCCTGCGGCGCTCCCCCCCAGGGGGGCGCCGCAGGCGGCCCGGCAGAGCCGGTTCCGCGGCGGCCGCTTGATGGAACCTGCGCGACGCCGCATTGAGTCCTGATCCTTCCCCCAAAGGAGAACCCCATGAAGATCCAACGCATGCACCATGTGGCCTACCGCTGCAAGGACGCCAAGCAGACCGTCGAGTGGTACCGCGAGCACCTGGACATGGAGTTCGTGCTGGCCATCGCCGAAGACCACGTGCCCAGCACCCATGCGCCCGATCCGTACATGCATGTGTTCATGGACGCGGGCGGCGGCAACGTGCTGGCCTTCTTCGAGCTGCCCAACTCGCCCGAGCAGGGCAAGGACCCGAACACGCCCGAGTGGGTGCAGCACATCGCCTTCAAGCTGGGCAGCATGGACGAACTGATGGCCGCCAAGGCCAAGCTGCAGGCCGCCGGCATCGACGTGCTCGGCCCGACCGACCACACCATCTTCCACAGCATCTACTTCTTCGATCCCAACGGCCACCGGCTGGAGCTGGCGGTGGACACCGCCACGCCCAAGATGCAGCAGGACCTGGACACGGTGAAGTGGGACATGCTCAACGAATGGGCCGCCACCAAGCGCGCACCGCGCCACGCCGCGTGGATGCACGAGAAAGAGCTGGCGCCCACCTCGGCA
Organism: Aquabacterium sp.; assembly: GCA_030654555.1. GTDB lineage: Bacteria > Pseudomonadota > Gammaproteobacteria > Burkholderiales > Burkholderiaceae_C > Pseudaquabacterium. The sequence goes on along the minus strand of JAURXG010000590.1, from coordinate 2,483 downwards.
CCGTGAGCCGGCGATGCTGAGCACCTACACCTACCCCCGCTACGCCTACCGCCGCCCGGCGAACCTCGACCAGCCCGACACCATCGCCCGCCACCCGGTGGTGGTGATCGGCGCCGGACCGGTGGGCCTGGCCGCCGCGATCGACCTGGCCCAGCAGGGCCTGCCCGTGCTGCTGCTCGACGACGACGACACCGTCAGCGTCGGCTCGCGCGGGCTCTGTTATGCCAAGCGTGCGCTCGAGGTGCTCGACCGCATCGGCTGCGGCCAGCCGGTGGTCGACAAGGGCGTCACCTGGAACGTCGGCCGCACCTTCTTCGGCGAGCGCGAGGTCTTCAACTTCAACCTGCTGCCCGAGGCCGGCCATGAGCGCCCGGGCATGGTGAACCTGCAGCAGTACTACCTGGAGCAGTACCTGGTCGAGCGCGCCCAGCAGCTGCCCGACATCGACCTGCGCTGGAAGCACAAGGTGCTGGCCGTCACGCCGCAGGGCGATGGCGCCACGCTGCAGGTGGAGACGGCCGACGGCACGTACACGCTGCACGCCGACTGGCTGGTGGTGGCCGACGGCGCGCGCAGCCCGGTGCGCCGCCACCTGGGGCTCGACATCGAAGGCAAGGTCTTCCAGGACCGCTTCCTGATCGCCGACGTGGTGATGAAGGCCGACTTCCCGGCCGAGCGCTGGTTCTGGTTCGACCCGCCCTTCCACCCGAACCAGAGCGTGCTGCTGCACCGCGAAGCCGACAACGTCTGGCGCATCGACTTCCAGCTCGGCTGGGACGCCGACCCCGAGGCCGAGAAGCAGCCCGAGCGGGTGATCCCGCGCATCCAGGCGATGCTGGGCCCCGACCGCGAGTTCGAGCTCGAATGGGTCAGCGTCTACACCTTCCAGTGCCGGCGCATGCAAAGCTTCCGCCACGGCCGGGTGCTGTTTGCCGGCGACGCGGCGCACCAGGTCTCACCGTTCGGTGCGCGCGGCGCCAACTCGGGCCTGCAGGACACCGACAACCTGGCCTGGAAACTCAAGCTCGTCATCGACGGGCTGGCACCCGACACCCTGCTCGACAGCTACAGCGACGAGCGTGTGGCCGCGGCCGACGAGAACCTGCTCAACAGCACCCGCTCGACCGACTTCATCACGCCCAAGAGCGCGGTGTCGAAGGACTTCCGCAACGCGGTGCTCACCCTGGCCGGCGACTACCCGTTCGCCCGCGCGCTGGTCAACTCGGGCCGGCTGTCGGTGCCGGCGCACCTGACCGGCTCGTCGCTCAACACACCGGATAGCGACGGCTTCGACGGCGTGATGCACCCCGGCGCGCCGCTGGCCGACGCGCCGGTGCGGGTTGGCGACGATCCCGCTGGCCAGGACGGCTGGCTGCTGCGCCACACCGGCAACGCCTTCCAGCTGCTGCTGTTCACCCCCTCGCCCGAGTCGCTGGACGCCCCCACGCGCGCCGCCATCGCCGCGCTGGCCGACGCGCCCATCCCCGTGCACACGCTACTGGTCTGCGCCTCGGCCGGCAGCGCGCCGCCCGGTGCGCAGGTGCTGGTCGACGTGAAGGGCCTGGCTGCCAGCCGCTGCGACGCCCGCCCCGGCACCGCCTACCTGCTGCGCCCCGACCAGCATGTGGCCGCGCGCTGGCGCCGGCTGGATGCGGCGGCCGTGCGCGCCGCCGTGGCGCGCGCGACCTGCAACGCCTGAAGCAACGCCTGAACAACGGGATCTCCACGATGGACCACCTGAACACCCAGCCCCACTTCGGTGAGCCCGGCCAGGCCTACCTCAACGCCTACACGCCCGGCGACGACTTCTACCAGGCGCTGATCGACACCCACCGCGACCTGAGCGACGAACAGAGCCGCCTGGTCAACGCCCGGCTGATCCTGCTGCTGGCCAACCACGTCGGCGACCTGCGGGTGCTGCGCGAGGCGATGGCCGCCGCGCGCGCGGGTGTCGTCCCAACCGCCCAGACGAGCGACCCCTCATGAGCCTCCAGACCGACCCCACGCATGAGCCCGCGCTGCAGAGCTGGGTGGCCTCGGCCAATCACGGCGCCACCGACTTCCCGATTCAGAACCTGCCCTACGGCCGCTTCCGCCGCGCTGGCAGCGACGAGGCGTGGCGCATCGGCATCGCCATCGGCGACCAGATCCTCGACCTGGCCGCCGCCCGCAGCGGCACCGACTGGCCGCCCGCGCTGGCGCCGCAGCTCGATGCGCTGGCCGCCGGTGAGCTCAACACCGTGATGGCCGCGCCCAAGGCGGTGCGGGTGGCGCTGCGCCAGGCCTTCTCGGCCGCGCTGCGCGCCGGCAGCGCGCAGGCGGCCGGGCTGGCCACGTGCCTGGTGCCGCAGGCCGATGCCGAGATGGCCCTGCCCTGCAGCATCGCCGACTACACCGATTTCTACACCGGCATCCACCACGCCACCGCGGTGGGCAAGCTGTTCCGCCCCGACAACCCGCTGCTGCCCAACTACAAGTGGGTG
>JAURXG010000581.1 GCA_030654555.1 Aquabacterium sp. | reverse complement strand
AGGATCTGGCCCTCGCGCAGCCGCGTGATCTCGGCGGGCTGCGGCTCCTTGACCTTGACGATCATCTCGCCGCGCGCAAAGGCCTCGTCGGCATCGGCGGCCAGGCGGGCACCGGCGGCCAGGTACTGCTCGTCGCCCAGGCCGATGGCGCTGCCGGCGCCGGTCTGCACCCAGACCTCGTGGCCACGATCGACCAGCTCGCGCACGCTGGCCGGCGTGAGCCCCACGCGGTATTCATGGTTCTTGATTTCCTTCGGAACGGCGATGCGCATGAGGATCTCCCGGGGCTGGTCAACGGATGATTCTGCAAACAGCCGCGGCTGGCACGTAGCTGCATCAATCGAACTGCATCTACAGTAGCGCTCCTGATGAACGCTTTCGACCCCGCCGCGCTCGAATGCCTGGCCGCGCTGGCCGACGCCGGCAGCTTCGAACGGGCGGCGCAGCAGCTGGCGATCACCCAGTCGGCGGTGTCGCAACGCCTGCGCGCGCTCGAGACCAGCCTGGGTCGGCTGCTGGTGGTGCGCTCGCGGCCGCTGCGGCTGACCGAGCCCGGCAAGCTGCTGCTGCGCTACGCCCGGCAGATGCAGGCCATGCGCGCCGACATCGCGCGCGAGATGGGCGCCACGCTGGGCGATGACGAGCGCCTGCCCATCGCCGTGAATGCCGACAGCCTGGCCACCTGGGTGCTGCCCGCGCTGGATGCGGTGGTGCACGCCGGGCTGCAGCAGGGCTTCGGGCTGGAACTGATCGTCGACGACCAGGACTTCACCCACGAGAGCCTGCGCCAGGGCACGGTGCTGGGCTGCGTCAGCACCGTGGCCGAGGCGTTGCGCGGCTGCAGCGTCACGCCGCTGGGCTGCATGCGCTATGTCGCCGTGGCCAGCCCCGGATTCATCGCGCAGGCGCTGCCGCAAGGCCTGCACCGCGGCAACTTTGCCCGGGTGCCGTGGCTGGTGTTCAACCGCAAGGACGACAACCACGCGGTGTGGGTGGGCCAGGCCTTCGGCGTCAACGGGCCGCGGCTGGTCGAGCGGCATGTGCCGTCGACCGAAGCGCATGTGCGCGCAGCCGTGATGGGCTGGGGCATCGGCGTGATGCCCGAGCAGATGGCCGCGCCCTGGCTGGCCAGTGGCGAGTTGCAGGCGCTGCACCCCGAAGTGTTTGTGGACGTGCTGCTGCACTGGCACCAGTGGAAGCTGCAGGCCGCCAACGAGGCCGGCGGCCATTCCAAGGCGGCCAGGGCCCCCGCCGCCGCGGTGGACACGCCGCTGCGCGCCGGCGCGCTGGACCGCGTCGGCCGTGCGCTGGCCGAAGGGGCCCGCACCACGCTGCGCCCGCCGGGATAATCGCCGCCATGATTCGATTGATCGTCGGCCTGGGCAACCCGGGCCCGGAGTACGAACACACGCGCCACAACGCCGGTTTCTGGTGGGTGGACGCGGCCGCCCGGCAGCTGGGCGCCTCGCTGGCCTTCGACCGCAACTACCACGGGATGGTGGCGCGGGTGAACCGGCCCAACCCCGCCGATGGCCCGGTGTGGCTGCTGCAGCCGATGACCTTCATGAACCTGTCGGGCAAGTCGGTGGCGCCGCTGGCGCGCTTCTTCAAGATCGAGCCGGCGCAGATCCTGGTGGTGCACGACGAGCTCGACCTGCTGCCCGGCCAGATGAAGCTCAAGCAGGGCGGCGGTGCGGCCGGCCACAACGGGCTGAAGGACATCCTCGCGCAACTGGGCTCACCCGACTTCTGGCGCCTGCGCATCGGCATCGGCCATCCGGGCGTGCGCGCCGAGGTGGCCAACTTCGTGCTGCGCAAGCCGCCACTGGACGAGCGCGTGGCCATCAACCAGTGCATCACCGACTCGGTGAAGGCGCTGCCGCTGCTGCTGGACGGCGCGATGGACCGCGCGCTGATGAAGATCCACGCCAAGCCGCCGCGGCCCAAGCCACCGCGGCCGGCCGAGGCACCGGCGGCGACGCCGACCGCCGCAACCACCCCTGCCCCAGCCCCCGGCCCCGGCCCCGCCCCCCGGCCCCGCCCCCCCCCCCCCCCCGCCCCCCCCCCCCCCCCCCCCCCCCCCCCCCCCCCCCCCCC
>JAURXG010000569.1 GCA_030654555.1 Aquabacterium sp. | reverse complement strand
TTTCCATCGCGTCCTGCCACGCCTTGTGCTTGAAGGTCTTGGCGAGCGCGTCGATCAGCGCCTTGCGCTGCTCGGCCGTGATGCCTGGCGCGCCGTATACACCGCGCCAGTTGCCGATCTCGACGTTGATGCCTTGCTCTTGGTGGCCTTGACGATCATCTCTTCCAGCGCCTTGCGCTGGGCCGGCGTGAGGCCCGGGCCGCCGTAGACGCCGCGCCAGTTGCCCAGCACCACGTTGTAGCCCTGCTCCTTCATTGTGGGGATGGCTATGCCCTTCAGGCGGGCCTCGGAGGTCACCGCGATCGGGCGCATCTTGCCGCTCTCGATGTACTGCTGGAACTCGCTGTAGCCGCTGCCGCCGACGGTGACGTTGCCACCCAGGATCGCCGCCGTGGCCTCGCCACCGCCGCGGAACGGCACGTAGTTGATCTTCGAGGCGTCCAGACCCAGCTCACGCGCGAGCATCGCCGCGGCGATGTGCTCGGTCGACCCGCGCGAGCCGCCGCCGAACTTCACGCTGCCGATGTTGGACTTCATCTGCTCGACCACGTCCTTCATGGTCTTCAGCGGCGAGCTGGCCGGCACCACGAACACGTTGTACTCGCTGGTCAGGCGCGCCAGCGGCGTGGCCTGCGTCAGGCTGACCGGCGGCTTGCCGGTGATGATGCCGCCCAGCATCACCGCGCCCATCACCATCATCGCGTTGCCGTCGCCCTTGGCGGCGTTGACGAACTGCGCCAGGCCGATGGCCCCGGCCGCGCCGCCCTTGTTGTCGTAGGTGACGGCCGAGGCCACGCCGGCGTCCTGCAGCGCCTTGCCCAGCGCGCGGCCGGTGCCGTCCCAGCCGCCGCCCGGGTTGGCGGGGATCATCATCTTCAGGTTGGCGGCGGCCTGCGCCGACATCGGCAGCGTGCCGGCAGCGGCCAGCGCGGCCAGGCTCTTGAGGAAGGTATCGCGACGCATGGGGAGTCTCCTGGGGTGGTTGGGTCAGCCTGCCCGGCAGGATGCCTGCCGGCGCTGTCAAACGGCTGTCAGCCGCCTCCGGGGAAACCCCGTGAGACCGGCTGCCGATAATCGACCGGCTGAACAGGCGCGCCGATGAAACTGCTGCTGATCGAAGACAACACCGCGATGCAGACCTCGCTGCAGCGCAGCTTCGAGCGGCGCGGCATGCAGGTGGTGCTGTGCGGCGACGGCGCACGGGCGCTCGACCGCTGGCGCGCCAGCCTGCCCGACGTGGTGCTGCTCGACCTCAGCCTGCCCGGCCGCGATGGCCTGCAGGTGCTGGCCGACGCGCGCGCCGAGGGCCTGGCCACGCCGGTGATCATCCTCACCGCGCGCGGCACCGTGGGCGACCGCATCCTGGGCCTGAACACCGGCGCCGACGACTACCTGGCCAAGCCCTTCGACCTCGACGAGCTCGAGGCGCGGGTGCGTGCGCTGGCGCGCCGCAGCACGGCCGCTGGCGCGGACTCGCCGCTGGCCGACGGCCCGGCGTTCGGCGGCCTGCGGGTGGCGGCCGACAGCGGCGCCGTCTACCACCAGGGCCAGCCGCTGGAACTGGCGCCGCGCGAGGGGGCGCTGCTGCGTGCGCTGCTGGCGCGGCCCGGCCAGGCCTTGGCCAAGGAGCGCCTGAGCGAGCTGGTGTTTGCCGGTGAAGCCGAGGTGCAGCCCGACGCCATCGAGGTGGTGGCCTACCGGCTGCGCAAGAAGCTGGCCGCCACCGGCGCACGCCTGGTCACGCTGCGCGGGCTGGGTTACCTGCTGCGCTCCGATGGCTGAGGGCGCCGTGCGCGGTGCGCCGCTGGCCGCGCGGGCGCTGGCCTGGCTGCACCGCCTGTCGATGCGCGGGCGGCTGCTGCTGGGCATCCTGCTGCCGGTGAGCGTGCTGGTGGCGGCCAACAGCTTCAGCCTCTACCAGCAGGCGCAGGCCGCCGCCAACACCGCCTACGACCGCACGCTGCTGGCCTCGGCCAAGGCCATCGGCGAACTGCTGGACGTGACCGGCACGCCCGACGCGCCGCGCCTGCTGGCCAGCGTGCCGTACTCGGCGCTGGAGGCCTTCGAGGCCGACAACCGCAGCCGCATCTACTTCAAGATCACCGGCTTCCAGGGCGAGATGGTGTCGGGCTTCGAGGGCCTGCCCACCTGGCGCGGCAAGGTGCCCGACCAGGGCATCTACGCGGCGCTGGTGGATTTCTACGACGGCGTCTACCTCGGCCAGCCGGTGCGCGTGGCGGTGCTGCTGCAGCCGGTGGCGGGCCAGGCCGGCCAGGGCATGGCCACGATCCAGGTGGCCGAGACGCTGGAGTTGCGCCAGACGCTGGCGCGCCAGGTGCTGGTCGACACGCTGTGGCGCCAGGCCGCGCTGCTGTTGGTGATCGCCGCGGTGGTGTGGTGGGTGGTGCAGCGCGCCACGCGGCCGGTGCGCGCGCTCAGCGCGGCCATCGCCTCGCGCGAGGCCGACGACCTGTCGCCGATCGAGGCGCCGCAGGCCCCGCGCGAGCTGATGCCGCTGATCAATGCCACCAACGAGGCGCTGCAGCGCCAGGCCCGGCTGCTGGCACACCAGAAGCGCTTCGTGCGCGACGCCTCGCACCAGCTGCGCACGCCGCTGGCGGTGCTGAAGGTGCAGGTGCAATCGGCGCGGCGCGGTGACCTGCCGCCGCCGCAGGCGCTGGCCGAGATCGAGCACACGGTCGACAGTGCCACCCGCCTGGCCAACCAGATGCTGGCGCTGGCCAAGGTGGAGCAGCTGCGCCAGCAGGGCGACGCACCGGTGCTGGACTGGGCCGACACGGTGCGCGAGGTGGCGCTCGACCTGGCGCCGCTGATCGCCGAGGCCGGCCTGGATTTCGAGCTGGCCACCGTGCCGGCCCCGGTGCGCGGCCATGCCTGGGCGCTGCGCGAGCTGGTGCGCAACCTGCTGCACAACGCACTGAAGCACAGCCCCCCGGGAGGTGCGCTGGCGGTGCGTCTTGCCAAAGACCTGGCGCACGGCGGCGGACAGGCGGTGCTGACCGTGGCCGACAACGGCCCGGGCATCGCCGAGGCGCTGCGCCCGCGCCTGATGCAGCCGTTCACCAGCGCCGGCAGCCCCGGCGGCGCCGGGCTGGGCCTGGCGATCTGCCACGAGATCGTGTTATCGCTGGGCGGCAGCCTGTCGCTGGACAACCGCCTCTCGGCGGGCCGGGTGACCGGGCTGGAGGCCACGGTGCGCCTGCCATCGGTGTCGCCGCAGGTGCCGTCGCGCGCCGTGGCCGACAATATCCCGCCATGAGTGCCGACACCAAGAACAAGCCCCCACCCGCCGAAGGCATGCGGCTGGACAAATGGCTGTGGGCCGCGCGCTTCTACAAGACCCGCGCGCTGGCGGTGGACGACATCGGCAAGGGCCGCATCAGCGTCAACGGCCAGGTGGCCAAGCCCTCGCGCGAGTTGCGCCTGGCCGACACGGTGCTGATCCGCCAGGGCCCGGTGCAGCGCACGGTGGTCGTGCAGGCCTTGAGCGCCATGCGCGGGCCGGCCCCGGTGGCCCAGGGGCTGTATGCCGAGACGCCCGAGAGCATCGACCAGCGCAGCCGCGCCGCCGAGGCCCGGCGCCTGGCCGCCGAGCCCGCGCTGGCCATCGAGCAGGGCCGGCCCACCAAGCGCGACCGGCGCGAGCTGGAGCGCACCCAGCAGGGCTGGCAGCGCTGGAGCGCCTCGATCGACGACAGCTGATTCATCGGCGCGACCGGCGCAAAGCACGAACGCCCCGCACGGCGCGCCGATCCCTGAAATAGCCCCTCTTGAACCTCGGGATAGGACCCCCATATCCCCTGCAACCGTGTTCAACCCCTTCAAGAAAAACCGCAGAGCCACCGACATGACGACGCCGGAGAACGATTCCAGGTCCATCCCCCCTGACGCCAACCCCTTCGTAGACGGCGCAGCCATGCCCGATCTCTCGGCTGCCGCCGCGGCGGCCGAGGCCGAAGCCGCCGCGCCCTCGCTGGCGCAGCGCTTCGCCGAACTGGAGGCCAAGCACACCGAGGTGTCCGACGCCTTCCTGCGCGCCAAGGCCGAGGCCGAGAACACCCGCCGCCGCGCCGAGGAAGAAGTGAGCAAGGCGCGCAAGTACGCGGTCGACTCCTTCGCCGAGAGCCTGCTGCCCGTGATGGACAGCATGCAGGCCGCCATCGCGATGCCCGACGCCAAGGTCGAGGCGGTGCTCGAAGGCGTGCACGCCACGCTGCGCCAGCTGAGCCAGGCGCTGGAGCGCAACAAGGTGGTCCAGATCGCGCCGCCGGCCGGCACCAAGTTCGATCCGCACCAGCACCAGGCCATCAGCATGGTGCCCGCCGAGCAGGACGCCAACACCGTGGTGGCCGTGCTGCAGAAGGGCTACCTGATCAACGACCGCGTGCTGCGCCCCGCCCTGGTGACGGTGGCCGCGCCCAAGTGATCTGGCGCAAACGCACAAGCAAACCCCAGGCCCGGCGCTCTTGAAAGCCGTCGCCTGATCCGCACTTCAGAACCAAGCAAATCCCCCTCTCAGGAGCAACAGACCATGGGCAAGATCATTGGCATCGACCTCGGCACCACCAATTCGTGCGTGGCGATCATGGAAGGCAACACCACCAAGGTGATCGAGAACAGCGAGGGTGCACGCACCACGCCGTCGATCATCGCCTACCAGGAGGACGGCGAGGTGCTGGTCGGTGCCAGCGCCAAGCGCCAGGCCGTCACCAACCCGCGCAACACGCTGTACGCGGTGAAGCGCCTGATCGGGCGCAAGTTCACCGAGAAGGAAGTGCAGAAGGACATCGACCTGATGCCCTTCACCATCGCCGCCGCCGACAACGGCGACGCCTGGGTGGAAGTGCGCGGCAAGCGCATGGCGCCCCCGCAGGTGTCGGCCGAAGTGCTGCGCAAGATGAAGAAGACCGCCGAGGACTACCTCGGTGAAGAAGTGACCGAGGCCG
>JAURXG010000557.1 GCA_030654555.1 Aquabacterium sp. | reverse complement strand
GGCATCCGCCTGACCGACATCGTCACCCCCAGCGAGCGCATGCGCCGGCTCAGCCGCACCTGAGTCGCCGTCAACGCCCTACTTTCGAGATCCCATGACTGCTGGTTCCTACCTCGGCCCGTTGGCGGCCTTCGCGCTGATCCTGGCGCTGATCCCCGCCGCGCTGTGGCTGCTCAAGCGCACGCCGCTGGGCGGCGCGGCCAGCGGCACGGCGATGCGCCTGGTCGGCGCGCTGCCGCTGGCGCCCAACCAGCGCATCGTCACCGTCGAGGTGGGCAGCGGCGACGATCGCCGCTGGCTGGTGCTGGGCGTCACGCCCGCGGGCATCAACACCCTGCACACGCTGGCGCCGCAGGCCGACGCGCCGGTGGCCGCGGCCCCGGCGCTGCCGGCCTTCGCCCAGCTGCTGCAGCGCCAGCAACGTGGCAGCGGGAGCCCCGATGCGCGCTGATCGCCGATCCTTCTTCTGGCGCGCCGCGCGCCGGGCGGGCCAAGTCCTGGGCTTGTCGGTGTTATCGGCGCTGCCTGCAGTGGCTTTAGCGCAATCTCAGGGCCCCGGCCTGCCGCTGCTGATCGGCCAGGCCGGCGGCGGCACCGCCTACTCGGTGCCGGTGCAGACGCTGCTGTTCTTCACCGCGCTGACCTTCCTGCCGGCGGTGGTGCTGATGATGACCGGCTTCACTCGCATCGTCATCGTGCTGAGCCTGCTGCGCCAGGCACTGGGCACGCAGGCCGCGCCGCCCAACCAGGTGATCATCGGGCTGAGCCTGTTCCTCACCTTCTTCGTGATGTCGCCCACGCTGGACAAGGTCTACACCGAGGCCTGGCAGCCCTACCAGGCGCAGACCATCGACTTCGGCGAGGCGGTCGAGCGCGCCGGCAAGCCGATGCGCGAGTTCATGCTCAAGCAGACCCGCCACAGCGACATGGCGCTGTTCGCCAAGCTCGCCAAGGTCGACCCGGCGGTGAAGGCCGCCGACATGCCCTTCACCGTGATCGTGCCGGCCTTCGTGGCCAGCGAGCTGAAGAGTGCGTTCCAGATCGGCTTCATGATCTTCATCCCGTTCCTGATCATCGACATGATCGTCGCCAGCGTGCTGATGAGCCTGGGCATGATGATGTTGAGCCCGGTGCTGGTGTCGCTGCCCTTCAAGCTGATGCTGTTCGTGCTGGCCGACGGCTGGAACCTGCTGCTCGGCTCGCTGGCCGCCAGCTTCGCCACCTGACTTTCGAGACGAGCGTCCATGGACAGCCAACAAGCCTTCCACCTCGGCCAGCAAGGCCTCTACATGCTGCTGCTGGTGTCGGCGCCGATCCTGCTGACCGTGCTGGTGGTGGGCCTGGTGATCAGCATCTTCCAGGCCGCCACGCAGATCAACGAGACCACGCTGAGCTTCGTGCCCAAGGTGGTGGCCGCGGTGGCGGTGCTGGCGATCGCCGGCCCGTGGATGCTGACCATGCTGGTCGAGTACATCCAGCGCACGCTGCTGGCCATCCCCACAGCCCTCGGCTGACGGCCAGCCCCGGCACGCCATGATCTCGCTGACCGAGGCGCAGCTGCTGGCCTGGCTCACGCCGCTGCTGTGGCCCTTCATCCGCGCGCTGGCGTTGCTGGGCAGCCTGCCGGTGTTCAGCCAGAAGGCCGTGCCGATGCGGGTGAAGGTGGGGCTGGCGCTGTTCATCGCGCTGGCTGCGCAGCCATCGCTGCCGGCGATGCCGGTGATACCGCTGGACTCACCGCTGGCCTTCATGGTGATCGCCCAGCAAGTGCTGGTGGGCCTGACGCTGGGCTTTGCGGTGCGGGTGGTGTTTGCCGCGGTCGAGCTGGGCGGCGAGCTGATCGGCCTGCAGATGGGCCTGAACTTCGCCGGCTTCTTCGACCCCGCCACTGCCTCGCAAGGCACCGCCAGCGGGCGCTTCTTCGGCACGCTGGTGGCCTTTCTGTTCGTGCTGTCCAATGGCCACCTGGCGGTGATCGCCGCGCTGGTGCGCAGCTTCGAGGTGTTTGCCGTCGGTGACGAACCCTTCGCCTTCCTGCGTCAGTTGCAGCCCCAGCAATGGGGCACCGAGGTCTTCACGCTGGGCCTGTGGATCGCCCTGCCGCTGGTGGGCATGCTGCTGTTCGTCAACCTGGTGCTGGGCGTGATCTCGCGCGTGGCGCCGCAGATCAGCGTGTTCTCGGTGGGTTTTCCGATCACCGTGTCGGTGGGCCTGATCGGCATGCTGCTGACGCTGCCGCTGCTGGAGCAGCCCTTCGCGATGGCGCTGCAGCGCATGGTCGAGCAGTTCCAGTAGCACCGCAGTCTTCAGGACCGCGGGCCACCGCACACCGCCCTCAGCTGCCCACCAGCCCGTTGCGGATGGCGTAGACGGTGAGCTCGGAGTTGTTCTGCAGGCCGAGCTTCTCGAGCACGCGGGCGCGGTAGACGCTCACCGTCTTGGGGCTCAGCGTCAGCTCCTCGGCGATGTCGGACAGGCGCTTGCCCGAGGCGATCATCACCAGGGTCTGCAGCTCGCGGTCGCTCAACTTGTCGTGCGCGTTCTCGGCCACCGGCGTGGTCAGGCTCTCGACCAGCATCTGCGCGATCTCGGGCGTCACGTACTTGCGGCCCTGCGCCACGGTGCGCACCGCCTGCACGATCAGCTGCGGGTCACCGCCCTTGTTGACGTAACCGTAGGCGCCGGCGCGCAGCGCGCGGATGGCGTACTGGTCCTCGGGGTACATGCTGACCACCAGCACCTTGACCGGCGAGCCCTCGTCCTTGAGCACGTGCATCACGTCCAGGCCGCTGCGCCCGGGCAGGTTGATGTCGAGCACCAGCACGTCGCAGCG
>JAURXG010000536.1 GCA_030654555.1 Aquabacterium sp. | reverse complement strand
TACCCCGGGGCCGGAATCACACCGACTTGATGTGGATCAAGTGGATTTCAGGCCAGCCCGCGGCTGGTCGCGTACACCGCGGCCTGCACGCGCGAGCTGAGGTTGAGCTTGCGCAGGATGTGCTGCACGTGGATCTTCACCGTGGTCTCGGCGATGTCGAGCGCGCGGGCGATCTCCTTGTTGCTGGCGCCGCGGGCGATGTGGGCCAGGATCTCGCGCTCGCGCGGCGACAGGCTGTGGATCGGGTCGGCCGCGACGCCGTTGGCAGGGTCGGCCGCCGCGCCGTCGCCGCGCGGCGGCTGGAAGGCGTCGGCCAGCTTGCCCGTCATCTCGGGGCTGATGGTCGATTCACCCGCCATGGTGCGCAGGATCGCGGTGGCCAGGTACTCGCTGTCCACCGTCTTCAGCAGGTAGCCGCGCGCGCCGCCGCGCAGCGCCGCCCCCAGGTCGCGGCTGTCCTCGCTGACGGTGAGCATCAGCACGCGCGCCTGCGGCGCCACCTCGCGCAGGCCGGCCAGCGCGTCCACGCCGTTGACGCCGGGCAGGTGGTTGTCGAGCAGGATCACGTCGGGCTGGGTCTCGGCGGCGCGGCGCTGGGCCTCGCCGGCGTCGCCCGCCTCGGCCACCACGCTGAAGCGGCCGTCGCCAGTCAGCAGCGCGATCAGGCCGCGGCGGAACAGCGTGTGGTCATCGACCACCAGCACGCGGATGGTGGCGGCAGCGGGGGGGGTCATCGTGTCATGCGGCCATCGCTTGCCGCTCGGGCAGGGTGAGCACCACGCAGGTGCCCGAGCCCGGCACCGAGGCCACTTCCACCGTGGCGCCGATGCGCTGGGCGCGCTCCTGCATGATGCGCAGCCCCACGTGGATCTCGTCGGGCGCCGGGCCGTCGTCGGCAAAGCCGCAGCCGTCGTCGCGCACCTCCACCCGCCACTGCGGCGTTTGCTGCACCTCCACCCACACCTCGCGGGCATGGGCGTGCTTGCGCACGTTCGACAGGGCCTCCTGCACCACGTGCAGCACCTGCACCTGCACGTCGGCGTCCAGCGGCAGGCCGTTGCCCTCGATCGCCAGGTGGGTGGTCAGACCGGTCTGGTGCTCGAACTTCTGCAGCGTGGTGCGCAGCGCCGGGGCGATGTCCTCCTCGTTGGTGCGGGTGCGGAAGTGCACCAGCAGCTCGCGCACGTCCGACAGGCTCTCGTGCACGCCGGCGTCCAGCTCGTCGAGCGTGCGCGCCACCTGGGGCTTGTCACCGCGCTTGAGCGCACCGCGCAGCAGGCCGGCCTGGATCTTCAGGAAGGCCAGGCTCTGGGCGATCGAATCGTGCAGTTCGCGCGCCAGCAGGCTGCGCTCCTCGGCCACCGCCGTCTCGCGCTGCAGCGCGGCGGCGCGCAGGCCCTCGATCGCGCCGGCCAGGTGGCTGGCCAGCGTCTCGAGCAGGGCGCGATCGTCGTCGGCCAAGGTGACGGCGTGGCGGTAGAACAGGTCGAGCTCGCCCACCAGGCGCTCGTGCAGCCGCACCGGCACGCTGACTACCGTCTCGAAGCCGGCGCGCTGGCAGTGCCCCAGCGCCGCGCCGTTGCCCTGCGCCTGGATCGGGATCACCCGCGTGCGGGCCAGCCCCTGCGCCTGGCCGCAATCGCAGCTGCCGGTGGGCACGCACTGCTCGTCGTCGATCAGCGCCTGCGGCAGGCAGTCGGAGGCCAGCAGCAGGTAGCGCTGGTTGGATTCGTCGGACCAGCGCACCGCCGAGGCATCGGCATGGGCCACCCGGCGCACCTGGCGGGCAAAGCCCTGCGCCAGTTCGTCCAGCGAGCCGGCACTGGCCACGAAGGCCGCGGCCTCGTACAGCGCGGCCAGCCGGGCGCGCTCGGCTTCGAGGCCCAGGGTCTTCTCCTGCACCTTGGCCTCGAGGGTCTGGTACAGGCCCTGCAGCGTCTGGGCCATCTGGTTGAAGCCCTGCGACAGCTCACCGAACTCGTCGCTGCTGGCCACCTCCACCCGCACCGACAGCTCGCCCTCGGCCATGCGCGTGAGCCCGGTCTGCAAGCGCGCCAGCGGGTTGAAGACGAACAGGTAGGCCGCGTAGAGCAGCGCCACCGCGCTGCCGATGGCCAGCGCCACCATCGAGAACTGGAAGGCGTTGAGGATGGCCGTCAGCCGCGCCAGCTGCAGCTCGATGGCCGAGACGAAGGCATCGATGCGCTGCACGAAGGCCTCGGCCTGGCGCGCCGCCTCGGGCGCCGCCGGCGACGGCGTGGCCGCCCAGGCGCCGCGCAGGTCCTGCCAGCCGCGCTGCACGTCGGCAAAGCTGGCCAGCGAGCGATCGTCGCGCGGCACGAACAGCGGGCGCGACGGGTCGCCCTGGCGCAGCAGCAGCACACTCTGGTCGAATTGCGCGATCAGCGCATCGACGCGCGGTCGGTCGCCGCCGGCCAGCGTCTGCGCCAGGCGCCAGGTCTGCATGCGCATGCGGCCGGCCTCGTTGACGGCCGCGGCGCCGCCCTCGAGCTGCCAGGTGACCCACAGCGTCAGGCCGATCGATGCCAGCGCCATCGTCAGCAGCACGCCACCGATGGTGCCGAGCTTGGCGGACAGGGTGCGGGGCTTGTGCATGTCGGCACTTTAGCGGGCAATGCCGGCCCCGCGCAGGTCCTGCCGCACGTGGGGCCATCGGCGGGCGGCGGCGGATCGGCGCTAAGCTCGCGCCATGGACATCAGCAGCTTCGACGATCTTCTGCAGGCCGCGCGCCAGCAACCCGAGCCGCAGCGCCTGCTGCTGGTGTTTGCCGGCGCCAGCCTGCCCGACGACGCCACGCCCGAGCAGCGGGCCTTGTTCGAGGCCGGTGAATCCGGCGAACTGGCACCGCTGATGTGCGTGGGCAAGGACCCGAACGAGGTGGCCCACTTCAACGCGCTGGCCGCGGAAGCCGCCACCACCGGGGCCGACTGGGCCCTGGTGTTCGCCGCGGCGCTGGGCGGCAGCGCGGGGCTGCCGCCGTCGGACAGCCAGGTCGACGCCGCGCTGCAGCGCATGGTGGAGTCGGTGCGCAGCGGCGACCTGGACCGGCTGATCCCCTTCGATCGCCAGGGCCAGGCGGTGCGGCTGGGCTGATGCGGGCCGCCGCCGCCCTGGCGCTGGGCCTGGCCTGCGCCTGTGACCTGGCGTGGGCGGCCGATGCGCCGCCGCCGGGCAGCGCGCCGGCCGAGCCGGCCCTGCCGCGCTGGGAGGCCGGCCTGGCCGCCGGCATCGGCCATGTGCCCGACTACCCCGGCGCCGCCCGCGCGCGCACCCGCGGCATCGTGCTGCCGGTGCTGGTCTACCGCGGCCCGGTTCTGCGCATCGACGATGGCGGCATCCGCGGCCGCGTGTTCAACAGCACCGACTGGTCGCTCGACCTCAGCGCCACCGGCGCCTTCAACGCCAAGGCCGACGGCCTGCGCCAGGGCATGCCGGCGCTGGACTACCTGTTCGGCATCGGCCCGCAGGCGGTCTACAAGGGCTGGCTGCAGCACGGCGCCGGGCCTTCGCTGCACCTGAAGCTGCGCGCGCTGATGTCCACCGACCTGCGGCACCTCGACGCGCGCGGCTTCAGCTTCGACCCCGAACTGCGCTGGCGCCTGCCGGCCATCGCCGGCACGCCTGCGGCACTGACCCTGTCGCTGCAGCCCACCTGGGCCAGCCGGCCGCTGCACCGCTACTTCTACGAGGTGGCCGCGGCCGAGGCCACCGCCACCCGGCCGGCGTTTGCCGCGCGGCCGGGCTACCTCGGCACCGAGGTCGGCGCCACGCTGAGCGACCGCAGCGCGCGCGGCCTGTCGTGGTTCGTCACGGCCCGCGCGATGTCGCTGCACGGCGCGGCCAACACCGCCAGCCCGCTGCTGCGCGACCGCAGCAACCTGTCGGTGGGCGCGGGGGTCATCTGGACGCCCTGGCGCAGCAGCGAACGCGCGGCCGATTGAGTGGCCACCACCGTGCTGTTTTGCTTCGACCACCCCGAGGCCCTGGCCGGCTGGGCGGCCATCGACGACCGGGTGATGGGGGGCGTGTCGCGCAGCCGGATGCGGCATGCACCGGCCGGGCATGCGGTGTTCGAGGGGCAACTGTCGCTGGCGCAGGGCGGTGGCTTCGCCTCGGTGCGCGCCCGCACCGGCACGGCCGCCGTGGCTGATGCGGTGGACGCGACCGCGGCGCTGATCGAGGTGCGCGGCGTGGCGCAGCGCTACAAGCTCACGCTGTTCACGGCCGATGGCGCCGACGCGCTGGGCTACCAGCACGACTTCGTGCCCGACGCCGACCGCTGGACCCTGATGCGCCTGCCGCTGGCGGACTTCGTGGCGCGCTTTCGCGGGCGCGAGGTGCCGGGCGCGCCAGCGCTGGACGCGGCGCGGCTGCGCCAGGTCGGCCTGATGATCGCCGGCCGGCAGGCCGGGCCGTTTGCGCTGGACCTGCGGTCGATCACGCTGGCCTGACCCGGCGCCACTGATCAAGCTCGCCGCGGGCTGCGTCCATCAGCGGGCGCGCGCGGTTAGCACGGCCCGCGCCGGGTTGTCCGTGAACAACTGCCGCCGCGGGCGACGCTGCGCTCAATGCCGGCGATGGGCTTTCTGCATGCCGCAGACAAATGATAAAAGTGACAATCAACCTCTCGCTGGTTCAGCCCGATGCGTGGGCTGGCTGGGTCGGAACAGTCCATCCTGGGCTGCCGGCCGTCGACCGAGCGGCTTGCACGACTCTGAAAGTGTCCCCATGCAGCAGATTTCGAAGATGACCGTGGCCGCGCGCCTCTACCTGGGTTTCGGCCTGGTGCTGGCCATCCTGGTGGCGGTGACGCTGGTGGCGCTGTTCAAGGTGCAGGCCATCAACACCGCCTTGCGCGCCAACAGCGAACAGCACGCGCTGATCCAGCGTTATGCGATCAACTTCCGCGGCTCGGCGCACGACCGGTCGATCGCCGTCCGCGACGTGGTGCTCAGCGCCAGCGCGCCCGACCGCCAGAAGGAGCTGGCGGCCATCGACGGCCTGGCGGCGTTCTACGCCCAATCGGCCGGCCCGCTGCAGGCGCTGATCGCCGCGCCCGGCGCATCGCCCGAGCTGTCGCGCCTGTACGGCAGCATCCAGGCCATCGAGCAGCAGGCGGTGGGCAGCACCCAGCGCATCGTGGCCGCCGTCGCCGCGGGCGACGCCGACGCTGCGCAGACCCTGCTGTGGCAGCAGGCCAAGCCGCAGTACGTGCAGTGGCTGGCGGCGATCAACCGGCTGATCGACTTCGAGGAAGCGCGCATCCAGGCCGAGAACAAGATCGCGCTGGCGCAGGCCGGCGGCTTCATGGGCGTGATGCTGACGGCGTTGTCGCTGTCGCTGGCTTGCGGCGGCGCGCTGGCGTGGCTGATCTCGCGCAGCATCGTGCGCCAGCTGGGGGCCGAGCCGCTGGCGCTGGGCGCCGCCGCCCGCCGCGCCGCGCAGGGCGACCTGAGCCCGGTGCCCGGTGCCGCAGCGGCCCCGGTGGGCAGCGTGCTGGAATCGCTGGGCGTGATGCAGGGCAGCCTGGCGCGGCTGGTCGGCGCCGTGCGCGGCGCGGCGGATTCCATCGCCACCGGCTCGCAGGAGATCGCCAGCGGCAACCAG
>JAURXG010000524.1 GCA_030654555.1 Aquabacterium sp. | reverse complement strand
CAGCTGGCGGCCGACGAGCCCACGCTTGCCGGCCTGGTCGAGTGGGCCCAGCGCCACCTCGAGGTGGTCGCGCGCTTCGGCCGGTTTCCGCACCGCAATGCGGCCCTGGGGCGCCCCAGCACCGACGAGGAGCGGGCCTTTCTGCAGACCCCGGGCTCGGGCTTCTGACACCCGCTCGCGCGGCAACTGTCGCGTCAAAGCGACGCCCGCCCGCCCGCCGTTGACTGGCAGGCTGGTTTGAGCCTGCGCAAGATGGCTGAAACAGGGTGTCAACCTATACTTCAGCTGTACCGTTAACACGATGCCGCCGTGGTGTCGTTTGCGTCGGCACAGCATCACGCATCGGCTGCGGCCTTGCGTCCATCGAATCTAGTTGGAGATAGTCACATGAAGAAATCGCTGCTCACGCTGTCGGCCGTTGCGGCCCTGTTCACCGCCCAAGTTGCCTTCGCCCAGGACGCCACCAAGTCCCGCGCCGAAGTCAAGAAGGAAGCCGCCGCCGCCGTGAAGGCTGGCGATGTGGCCAAGGGCGAAGGCCCGGCTCCCGCCTCGGCGCCCAAGTCGACCAAGGCCCGCGCCGAAGTCAAGAAGGAAGCCGCCGCCGCCGAGAAGGCTGGCACGATCGAAAAGGGCCCGAGCCCGGCCCCCGGCACCGGCGCCAAGTCGGTCAAGTCGCGCCCCGAAGTGAAGAAGGAAGCCGCTGCCGCCGTCAAGGCGGGCGAAGTGGCCAAGGGCGAAGGCCCGGCCCCGACCCCCAAGAAGTGATCGTCGCGGGGGCTTGACCCCCGTGTGCGCGCTTGGAAGAACGGTGATGCAGGGCAACCTGCATCACCGTTTTGCGTTGTCCGGCCAGGCGCGGCCCGCTGTGAAGGGCCCCGGTCGATCAGGCCGCCGGCTCCTTCTCCTGCAGCAGGCGCCACATCACCTTGCCCGAGCCGCTCTTGGGCAGCGCGTCGGCAAACTCCACGATGCGCGGAACCTTGTAGGCCGCCATGTGCTCGCGGGCCCAGGCGATGATGTCCTCGGGCTTGGCCGTGTTGCGCGCTTCGGCACGCAGCACCACCACCGCCTTCACCGTCTCACCGCGGTAGGCGTCGCGGGTGGCGATGACGCAGGCCTCCTGCACCAGCGGGCACTTGAACAGCATCAGCTCCACCTCGCTGGGCCAGATCTTGAAACCGCTGGCGTTGATCATGCGCTTGAGGCGGTCGGTGATGAAGAAGTAGCCTTCCTCGTCCATGCGGCCCAGGTCGCCGGTGCGGAAGAACGGCTTGCCGTCGATCTGAATGAAGGCGGCCTTCGTCGCCTCGGGGTGGCCCCAATAGCCCTTGAAGACCTGCGGCCCGTGGCTGACGATCTCGCCGGTCTCGCCCTGCGACAGTTCTTGCAGCGTGTCGGGGTCGATGATGCGTGAATCGGTGCCGATCACCGGGATGCCCAGGCACTGCAGCTTGGCGCGCTCGGGCAGGTTGCTGTGCGTGGGCGCGGCGGTCTCGGTCAGCCCGTAGCCTTCGGCGAAGGTGATGTTGAACTCGCGCTGCAGCCGCTCGGCCACCGCCTGCGGCATGGCCGCGCCGCCGCCCGACAGGTACTTCAGGCTGGACAGGTCGAACGACGCGTAGTTCGGGCTGCCGAACAGGTCGATGATCATCGTCGGGATGCAGGTCCAGTGCGTCACCTGGTGCCGCGCGATCAGGCGGCCGACCAGCTCGCGGTCCCAGCGTGGCAGGATCACCGTGGTGTTGCCACCGGCCACCGAGCCGAGGCAGCCGTAGATGAAGCCGGTGATGTGGAACATCGGCACCACGCCCAGGCTCACCGACTCGGGTGTGCTGAAACCCCAGAGGCCGCCGCTCATCACGTTGTGCATCAGCGTGCGGTGGGTGTGCATGCAGCCCTTGGGCAGGCCGGTGGTGCCGCTGGTGTAGGGCAGCAGGGCCAGGTCGTCGGGCTGCGCGGTGTGCGGCCCCGCCGCATGGCCGGCGGCCAGCGCGTCGGCCCAGCGCGTGATGCGCGTGGCCTCAGCCGGCACCGGCAGCGCCGGGTCGCCCAGCAGCCACTGCAGGATGGCCTCGGACGGCGCCTCTTCGGGCGCCAGCGTGGCGGGCATGGCGTCGGTGAAGCGCGTGGCCACGATGTGCCGCAACTGCTGCGCGGCCGGCAGCCGCGCGCTGGCCTCGGCCACGATGCCCGCCAGGTCGGCGGTGGTCAGCACCACGGTCGTGCCGGGGTCGGTGATGTAGTGGACGAACTCGTCGGCCTTGTTCATCGGATTGACCGGCACCACCACCGCGTCGGCGCGCAGCACGGCATGCACCGCCACCACGAACTGCGGACAGTTCTGCATGAACACCGCCACCCGGTCGCCCTTGGCCACGCCGTGGGCCTGCAGCCAGCCGGCCAGCGCCTCGGCCTGCGCCAGCAGCTGCGCGAAGCTCAGGCGCTGGCCGCAGAACACGTAGGCGGCCTTGTCCGGATAGCGGCGCGCGCTGACCTCCAGGTTGAAGTACAGGCTGGTCTCGGGCAGCGCCAGCTGGCGCGGCAGCCGCTTGGGCCAGATGGCATGGTGGGGACGGGCGACGATGGTCATGGGGTGCACGGGCAGGACGAATGAGGGGACAGCCAGCGGTGTACCGCAGCGCCCGCCGCCCCGACATCCCCGCGAACCCGCGAAATGTCGCGGGCGCGACGCGCCGCCGGGTGGCACGGGGCCGGCGTTACCATCCCGGCCTCGGTCACTTCGAGCCCCAACCCACCATGCACCGTCGCAAGCTGCTGCCATTGGCTGCCCTGCCTTGGCTGGCGCCATGGCCGGCGTGGGCACTGGAAGCACCGGAAGGCCCGGTGGTGCTGAGCCTGAGCGGGCGGGTGCGCCAGACCAACCGCGGCGCCGACGCCGTCTTCGACATGGCGATGCTCGAACGCCTGCCGCAGGCCAGCTACTCGACGCGCACGCCCTGGTATGCGCAGCCGCGCAAGTTCACCGGCCCGCTGCTGCGTGACGTGCTGGCCGCCGCGGGCAGCCACGGCGAGCAACTGCGCGCCATGGCGCTCAACGACTACCGGGTCGAGATCCCCGTCGACGATGCCCAGCGCCACGATGTGCTGGTGGCGCGGCTGCTCGACGACAAGCCGATGCCGGTGCGCGACAAGGGCCCGCTGTTCATCATCTACCCGTTCGACCAGAAGTCGTCGCTGCGCAGCGCGCTGTACTACAGCCGCTGCGCCTGGCAGCTCAAGGCGATCGAGGTGCAATGACGCCGACCGCGCCGTCCACCGCGACCCGACCGGCCAACGACGCCGGCGCGATGCGCCTGTCGGTGTGGTTCAGCATCACCGGCCTGCTGCTGCTGGCCACGGTGCTGGCCGCGGCCTTCGTGCAGGCGCGCCAGTACACGCTGCTCAACCTCACCGTGCAGCACCAGGACGACTACCTGGCGCTGAACCTGTACCAGGTGGAGATCGAGTACCTGCGCCTGCGCGAGCAGCTGCGCAAGGAGGTGGAGGCGCCCGGCAGCCCCGCGCTGCAGCTGCGCTACGACATCTTCGTCAGCCGCGTGGCGCTGATGCACAGCGACCGCGCGCAGCGGCTGCTGGCCTATGGCGAGGACGCCGAAGCCGTGATGCAGACCGTCGACAGCTTCGTGCGGCGTGCCGACCTGTACCTGGGCAGCGAGCCACGCGGCGCGCTGAGCCCGCAGGCCGCGGCGGTGCTGCTGTCGGCGCTGGAAACCCTGGACGGGCCGATCCACCAGCTGATGCTCGAGGCCTCGCACCGGGTGGCTGGCCGGGTCACCGAGCGCCAGGCGCAGGTGCGCCACCACAACCGCATCGGGCTGGCGCTCACCGCCTTCCTGCTGGCGGCGGTGCTGCTGTTTGCCGGCATCGCGCTGCGGCAGATGCGCTCGCTCGACGAACGCCGCCGCCGCCAGGCCGACCTGGCCGACCAGCTGCGCGACGCCCGCATCGAGGCCGACTCGGCCAACGACGCCAAGAGCGAGTTCCTGGCCGACATGAGCCACGAGCTGCGCACCCCGCTGCACGGCCTGCTGGGCATGCTGTCGCTGGTCAAGGACTCGCCGCGCGATCCGCGCGCCGCCGAATGGCTGGGCGCCGCCGACGACTCCGCCCAGCACCTGCAGCGCCTCATCGACGACATCATCGATCTCAGCAAGCTCGAGGCCGGCACGCTCACGCTGATGGCCGCGCCGGTGGACCTGGCCGCGCTGCTGCGCGAGGTGCTGGCCCTGCTGCACCCGCTGGCCGCGGCCAAGGGGCTGAGCCTGCGGCTCGACCTCGACCCGGCGCTGCCGGTCCGGCTGCAGCTCGACGCCACCCGGGTGCGGCAGGTGCTCTACAACCTGCTGGCCAACGCGATCAAGTTCTCCGAGGCCGGCGCCATCGTGCTGCATGCGCGCCGGCGCAGCGAGGCCGATGGCACGGCGCTGCTGGCCTTCGACGTCAGCGACAACGGCATCGGCATGGACGGCGACACCGTGCTGCGGCTGTTCCGGCGCTTCAGCCGCGCCGACGACCCGCGCGCCCGGCGCCAGGACGGCAGCGGCCTGGGTCTGGCCATCTCGCGCAAGCTGGCGCGGCTGATGGGCGGCGATCTGCAGGCGCAGAGCACGCCGGGTGCCGGCAGCGTGTTCAGCTTCTGCTGCCCGCTGCTGCCGGCGGCCGAGGCGCCGGTGACGCAGGCGCTGGCGCTGGCCGCGGCGGCGCGCCCGCTGCAGGTGCTGGTGGCCGAGGACCACCCGGTCAACCAGCGCTACATGGCCGCGCTGCTGGCACGCCTGGGCCACCATGCCACGGTGGTCGACAACGGCCTGGAAGCGCTGCAGACGCTGCAGGCCCGCGCCGCCGGCGCCGCCGTGCCGGACTTCGACCTGGTGCTGATGGACGTGCACATGCCGGTGATGGACGGCGTGGACGCCACCGTGGCGCTGCGCGCGCTGCCGCCGCCGGTGGGCAGTGTGTGCGTGGTGGCCCTCACCGCCGACGTGTACGGCGAAACGCGCGAGCGTTGCCTGGCCGCCGGCATGGACGAGGTGACCACCAAGCCGATGAGCAGCGTGGCACTGAGCGCGCTGCTGGAGCGGCGCTTCGGCAACCCGGTGGCCACGCCCGGCGCGCCGGCCCTGCCGGCGCTTGACCCCCCCGCCGACCGCAGCGGCCCGTTGCACGGGCTGCTGGATGCGGCCACCCTGCACAACGTGCGTGACCTGATGGGGCCGACCGGCGTGCCCACGCTGTACGGCGGCTTCTTCGCGCAGGCCGAGGACGCGGCGCGCCGCATGCGCGATGCGCTGCGCGATGCCGACACCGAGGCGCTGCGCCGCTGCGCGCACACCGTCAAGGGGGCGGCGCTCAACCTGGGCCTGCCGGCGCTGGCCCAGGCCGCCGCGCGCCTGAACCGCGAGGCTGGCACGCTGGCCGCGCCCCACCTGGCGCTGGCCGTGCAGCGCTACGAGGAGATCACCGCGGCCACGCGCAGCCTGTGCGAGGGCGAGGGCCTGCTGCCCTGAAGCCGCGGCCGGCTTCAGCCCCGGGTCACAGCAGCACCGGCTCGGGCTCCAGCCGGATGCCGAAGCGGCCGTAGACGCTCTCCTGGATGGCACGCGCCAGCGTCACCACCTCGGCGCCGGTGGCGCCACCGCAGTTCACCAGCACCAGCGCCTGGCGCTCGTAGACGCCGGCATTGCCCACCCGCTTGCCCTTCCAGCCGCAGGCGTCGATCAGCCAGCCGGCGGCCAGCTTGAAGCGGCCATCGGGCAGCGGGTAGTGCACGATGTGCGGATCGCGGCCGATGATGTCGCGGCACTGCTCGGCACTGACCACCGGGTTCTTGAAGAAGCTGCCGGCGTTGCCGATCTCGGCCGGATCGGGCAGCTTGGCGCGGCGGATGGCGCACACCCAGTCGAAGATCGTGCGCGGATCGGGCGCGGCATTGCCGGTCTCGGCCATGCGGCGTTCGATGTCCAGGTAGCCGCGCACCGGCTGCCAGGGCCGTGGCAGGCGCAGCCGCACCCGGGTGATCAGGCTCTTGCCGGCCAGGCCGCCGAAGTGGCCCGGTTGCGCCGCCTGCTTGAACACGCTTTCGCGGTAGCCGAAGGCACAGGCGCGGGCGTCGAGCGTGACCACCCGGCCGGTGACCAGGCTCACCGCGTCCAGCGACTCGAAGCGGTCCGCCAGCTCGACGCCATAGGCGCCGATGTTCTGCACCGGCGCCGCGCCCACCGTGCCGGGGATCAGCGCCAGGTTCTCCAACCCGGGCCAGCCCTGGTCCAGGGTCCAGGCCACGGCGTCGTGCCAGGCCTCGCCGGCGCCGAACTCGACGATCCACGCGTCCTCGCGCTCGGCCACCAGGCGCCTGCCCATCACCTCCACCCGCAGCACCACCTCGGGCGGGTCGCGCGTGAGCACCAAGTTGCTGCCCCCGCCCAGCACCAGCTTGGGGGCGCGGCCCAGCGCGGAGTGGTCGAGCACGCGGCGCACATCGGCATCGCTGCGGATGTGCACCAGCGTGTGGGCCACCGCCGGCAGGCCGAAGCTGTTGAGCGCACGCAGGTTGGCGGCGCGGTCGATGGCCAGCGGGGACGAGGCAGTGGGCATGGCCGGATTCTGGCCGATGCA
>JAURXG010000522.1 GCA_030654555.1 Aquabacterium sp. | reverse complement strand
GCCACCACCGCCGCCGCCGTGCCGCAGCCTGCCGCGGGCCGCGACGTCTCCAGCGGCGCACCGCCCGGCAGCACGGCCCCGGCCGGCCGCAGTGCCGCCGCCGGGGCGCCCGATGCGGGCGCCCGCGTCGGCCACGATGTGGCCACTGCGCCCTCGCTGCCGGCCAGCGCCCCGCGGCTCAACCTCGATCTGGTGCGTCCGCGCGGCGGCATGATCTCGTCGCAGGGCAGCCGGGGCCTGTTGCAGATGGTGCCCCATCCGCCCGAGGCCAAGACCAAGCTGGCCGAGGACATCGAGAAGGCCGCCAAGGCCGATTGCCGCAAGGCCTATGGCGCCATGGGCTTGCTGGCGGTGGTGCCGCTGGCCGTCGATGCCGTGCGCGACAAGGGCTGCCGCTGGTGATCGCCGCCCGCGGTTGCCCGACCCTGCCGTCCAGCCGTGCCGGCGGCAAGCCATTGCAGCCGGGGAATGTACGGGGGCATGCCCCGCGCCCTGCCCACGACACTGGCTGCGCCCGGTTCGCCTGGACCCGGCCTGCCAGCCGTTGGCACCGCGGAAGACCCCGCCGACCGGCCTCGCCACCAGTGCGTTCATTCACCCGACCATCCAGAGGTTGATTCCATGTCACAACGACTCCAAGGCAAGAGAGCCTTCATCACCGCCGCCGGCCAGGGCATCGGCCGTGCCATCGCCGAGGCCTTCGTGCGCGAAGGCGCGCAGGTCATCGCCACCGACGTCAATGCCGCGCTGCTGCACGGCCTGGTCGAAGCCACCGGCTGCCACGCGCAGGTGCTCGACGCCACCGACGCCACGGCCATCGCCGCCGTGGCGGCCGAAGTGGGCGCGGTCGACGTGCTGGTCAACGCCGCGGGCTTCGTGCACTCGGGCACCGTGCTCGATTGCACCGAGGCCGAATGGGACTTCGCCTTCAACCTCAACGTGCGCTCGCAGTTCCGCACCATCCGGGCCTTCCTGCCGGGCATGCTGGCCGCGGGCAACGGCTCGATCATCAACCTGGCGTCGGTGGCCGGCAGCCTGAAGGGCGCGCCCAACCGCTTCGTCTACGGCGCCACCAAGGCCGCGGTGATCGGGCTGACCAAGTCGGTGGCTGCCGACTACATCACCCGCGGCGTGCGCTGCAACGCGATCTGCCCGGGCACGGTGGAGTCACCCTCGCTGCGCGAGCGCATCGCCGCCCAGGCCGCCGCCAGCGGCCAGACCATCGAGCAGGTCGAGGCCGCGTTCATTGCGCGCCAGCCGATGGGCCGGCTGGGCCGCGTCACCGAGATCGCCGCGCTGGCCGTGTACCTGGCCAGCGACGAGAGCGCCTTCACCACCGGCACCGCCCAGATCATCGACGGTGGCTGGAGCAATTGAAGGCATGAATCTTCCTGCTGCGCGGGCCGATCTTGCGTCTGCGGTGCTCGCCGTACGGGTGTACGGCTGCGCTCCTCAACGCAACCTCGACCCGCTCGCGACGGAATCTTCACGCCTTCAAACCTCACATTCAACCCCTGGAGACAAACCATGAAACTCTTGCGACACGGCCCCAAGGGCCAAGAAAAGCCCGCCCTGCTCGATGCCCAGGGCCGGGTGCGTGACCTGTCGGGCCTGCTCGCCGACCTGCGTGCCGACATGCTCACGCCCGAGGGGCTGGCGGTGCTGCGCGCCATCGATCCGGCCCAGCTGCCGATCGTGGCCAATCCCGGGCGCATGGCCCCGCCCTGGAGCGGCATGGGCAAGTTCGTCTGCGTGGGCCTGAACTACGCCGACCACGCCGCCGAATCCAACCTGCCGGTGCCCGCCGAGCCGGTGCTGTTCACCAAGCACACCAGCACCGTGGTCGGCTGTAACGACCCGGTGGTGCTGCCGCAGGGCTCGGTCAAGACCGACTGGGAGGTCGAGCTGGGCGTGGTGATCGGCGCCAAGGCGCGCTATGTGTCCGAGGCCGATGCGCTCGGGCACGTGGCGGGTTATTGCGTCGTCAACGATGTCTCGGAGCGCGAGTACCAGATCGAGCGCGGCGGCACCTGGGACAAGGGCAAGGGCTGCGACACCTTCGGCCCCATCGGCCCCTGGCTGGTGACGGCCGACGAGGTGGCCGATCCGCAGCAGCTGCGCCTTTGGCTGGAGGTCAACGGCCACCGCCACCAGGATGGCAGCACCCGCACGATGGTGTTCGGAGTCGCCCACCTGGTGAGCTATATCAGCCGCTTCATGACCCTCTATCCAGGGGATCTGATCACCACCGGAACTCCGCCAGGAGTGGGAATGGGTCACAAACCTCAGCCGTTATTCCTGAAGCCCGGCGATAAAATGCGCCTCGGCATCGACGGACTGGGAGAGCAGAACCAGACGGTGTACGCGTGGGATCCGGCATTGATCGACAACTGATCGAGTAACCGGTTCGGGACGCGGCATGGTGCCCACGACAACAGTGTGTCGCTGGGGAAGGTTACCGGCGGCTTCAGGGGGGGGGAACCCTTTGAAGGCCCAGAGGTCATGCAGACTAGAACCGTCACCATCTACAACGGCACGCGCATCCGCGTCCCCGAACATATCCAGCGCATCGACACGCACAGCACCCATGGCTGGCAGATGCGTTATGGCCAACCCACGCTGTTCTTCTCTGACGGGCAAGGCACGGGCAACGGGCCGCGCCCGGCGCTCAAGCGCGCGATCGACGCGCTGCGCCAGCGCATCGCCGACCTGCCCGCGCCCACCGGCCTGCAGCGGGGCACCAGCCCGAACAAGCAGAACGACCTGCCGGTCGGCATCAGCGGCCCGATCCTGCGCCAGCGGCCCGGCCGTTCGGTGCCGGAGTGCCATTTCTCGGTCAACCTGCCGCGCTTCGGCGGCAAGCCGCTGCGCCGCAGCGTTTACATCGCCAACCAGAACACCTACTCCCCCGAGCGCTACACCGAAGCGCTCAACGCCGCGCTCGAGATGCGCCGCAAGGCCGAAGAGCAGTACCAGATCGACGCCACTGCCGCCAAGCGGCGCGAAGCCGCCAAGCTGTAGGCCGGCCTGCGCATGCGGGCCGGGGGTGGCCAGGAGACCACCCCCATGACAGCCCCGACCATACGCATCCATCCCGCCGACAACGTGATCATCGCCCGCCGCCAGTTGCTGGGCGGCACGGCGCTGGCCGAGGAGGGCGGCCTGGTGGTCGCCGGCCTGGTGCCCCCTGGCCACAAGCTGGCCACGGCGGCCATCGCGGCCGGCGAGCCGGTGCGCCGCTACAACCAGGTGATAGGCCATGCCACCCAGGCCATCGTGCCCGGCCAGCATGTGCACACGCACAACCTGGCCTTTGCCAGCTTCGAGCGCGCGCACGAGCCCGGCGCCGGTGCCCAACCCACGGTGTACGCGGCCGAGCCGGCCAGCTTCGACGGCATCGTGCGCGCCGACGGCAGGGTGGCCACGCGCAACTACATCGGCGTGCTGACCAGCGTGAACTGCTCGGCCACGGCCGCGCGGGCGATCGCCGACCACGTCCGCCGCGACGTGCATCCCGAGGCGCTGGCCGCCTACCCCAACGTCGACGGCGTGGTGGCGCTGACCCATGGCATGGGCTGCGCCACCGCCAGCGACGGCGAGGAGCTGCAGGTGCTGCGCCGCACGCTGGGCGGCTACGCCCGCCATGCCAACTTCCACGGCCTGCTGGTGGTGGGCCTGGGCTGCGAGACCAACCAGATCCAGGGCCTGATCGCGCAGGAGGGCCTGCAGGAGGGCGCCCGGCTGGTCGCCTTCAACATCCAGGACACCGGCGGTACCGCCAAGACCGTGGCGCGCGGGGTCGAGCTGATCCGCGCCATGCTGCCCGAGGCCAACCGCGTGAAGCGCCAGCCGGTGCCGGCGCGCCACCTGGTGGTGGGCCTGCAGTGCGGCGGCTCGGACGGTTATTCGGGCATCAGCGCCAACCCGGCGCTGGGCGCGGCGGTCGACCGGCTGGTGCGCCACGGCGGCAGCGCGATCCTCAGCGAAACGCCCGAGATCTACGGCGGCGAACACCTGCTGACCCGCCGTGCCGCCAGCCCCGCGGTGGCCGACAAGCTGATCGCGCGCATCCGCTGGTGGGAGGCCTACACCGCCCGCAACGCGATGACCATGGACAACAACCCCTCGGCCGGCAACAAGGCGGGTGGGCTGACCACCATCCTGGAAAAATCGCTGGGCGCCATCGCCAAGAGCGGCACCACCAACCTGGTGGATGTTTACGAGTTTGCCCAGCCGGTCACCGCGCAGGGCTTCGTCTACATGGATTCACCGGGCTACGACCCGGTGTCGGCCACCGGCCAGGTGGCCAGCGGCGCCAACCTGATCTGCTTCACCACCGGGCGTGGTTCGGCCTACGGCTGCGCGCCGTCGCCGTCGCTGAAGCTGGCGACCAACACGGCGCTGTGGCAGCGGCAGGAAGAGGACATGGACATCAACTGCGGCGGCATCGTCGACGGCAGCGAGACGGTGGACGAGGCCGGCGAGCGCATCTTCCAGCTGATGCTGGCCACCGCCTCGGGCCGTGCGACGAAGAGCGAGCTGCACGGCTACGGGCAGAGCGAATTCGTGCCCTGGCAGCTGGGCGCGGTGATGTGAGGCGGCGGCGCGCGGTGTTCATCCGCGCGTAGCGCGGTTCAGGTGGGTGGGCGTGCAGTTCGTCGCGCCGCGCTCGCGCCGGCGTGTCGATGGACCGAAAGTAGGCTCATCGCAACCGCCCCACGCCAGGAGCCGCACCATGAACACCCCCCGCATCCTTGCCACCGGCCAGCAACTGCTCTCGCTGGCGATGGCCACGCTGATCACCTCGGCGGTGCTGCTGTCGCTGGGTGCGCAGGCCGATGAACAGCATGCCGGCGCGCTGATTGCGTCGCAGGTCACGGCCGGCCAGCAACTGTGCGCCGCGCCCGCGCGCGCCGCGCGCTCATGATCCGCCGCGCGCTCATGACTCGCCGCGCGCTCATGACTCGCCGCGCGCTGGTGATCCACCGCGGCGGCCGCGCAGGGGCGCCCCGCGGCACAGCCGGTCAGGCCGCCAGCGTGACGTAGATGTCGGTGTCGGGCAGCAGGCCGCGCAGCGCCTCGAAGGCGCTGTCGGCCAGCGTGGCGCCGCCGCAGTGCCGGCCCACGGCCAGCTGCAGTTCCACCTCGCCGGGCAGCACCTTGAGCGCCTGCACCAGGCCAGCGCCGGCCCGCGGACCGGATTCATCGGCAAAGCCCAGCACCGTTGCCAGTGCGGCCATCAGCCGCTGCACCTCGGCGGACGGGCCGCTGAGGCGTGGCGCCTCGCTGGCATCGCCCCGCACGGTGCGGCACACCGGCTCGCCGTCGTCGCCCTGCAGGCAGTGGCCACAACCCGCCACCCCGGGCTCGGCGTTCTGGATCGGGATGGTTCTGGGAACTCCGTGCATGGCGTGCATGTTGCCTTCATGGCCTGACCGGAAAGTGACGGTGGTCAATTCAGGCGATGCCGAGCTGCGTGGCCAGCGCCCCCAGGTCGGGCGCGACGATGTCGAAGTGCGTGTCGCCCACCGGCTCCATCGGACCGCCCGGGCCACGTTCGTCGGGCCGGGGGATGTAGGCGGTCTTGAGCCCCGCGCGCTGCGCCGCGGCCAGGTCGAACGGATGCGCCGCGACCATCATCACCTGGCCGGGCTCAAAGCCCAGCCAACGGGCGGCCGTGCGGTAGACCTCCAGATCGGGCTTGAAGCGGCCGACCAGCTCGGCCGACAGCACGCAGTCCCAGGGCAGGCCGGCGTGCTTGGCCATGTTGACCAACAGCGCCACGTTGCCATTGGACAAGGTGGCGGTGACGTAGCGGCTGCGCAGCCGCGTCAGCCCTGCCACGCTGTCGGGCCAGGGCGCCAGGCGGTGCCAGGCGCGGTTCAGGTGGTCGCGCTCGGCCTCGGGCAGGTGGCCCAGTCCGAAACGTGGCAACAGCCGGTCGAGGATCAGGCGGTGCAGCCCGTCGACGTTGTCCGGCGCCAGTTCACCCCGGGTGACCTGCGCCATGGTGGAGAAGTAGCCGGCGCGCCAGGCATCGGCCAGCGCGGGCCAGTCGGCCGGTGCGCCCCCGGCCGCACCCAGCCGCTGCTGCAGCGCCCGGCCCTCGCCGATGATCGAACTGCGCCAGTCGACCACGGTGCCGAAGACGTCGAAGGTGAGGGCGCGGATGTCGTTGGCCAGCGTGTTCATCGCGGGATGATGCCGCAATCCGGCGGCCGGTCGATGCCGCTGCGGCGGGGGGCGATGGCTTGATCTGGCGCAAGGCCCATGCGCGCAACGCCGGGCGGGGCCCCGCGGCGTCGCTGAAGCGACAAGCCGCGTGCCGGGCCGCGCCGAATATCCGCCCCCATGGACTTTGCCGACTCACCGCTGTCGCTGGCGCTGCAATCGCGGCTGCGCCAATTCATGGCCGATCTGGTGCTGCCTTCGATGGCCGAATGGAACCAATGGTCGGATGCCGGCGAGTACCCGCTGGACCTGATCGAGCCGTTGAAGGCGCAAGCGCGTGCGCTGGGGCTGTGGAACCTGTTCCTGCCCAGCCTGCGCGACGACCAGCCCGGCACACGATTGAGCAACCTCGACTACGCGCCACTGGCCGAGATCATGGGCCGGGTGCCCTGGGTCGCCGAGGTCTTCAACTGCAATGCGCCCGACAGCGGCACGATGGAGCTGCTGCAGCTCTTCGCCAGCCCCGGCCAGGTCGAGCGCTGGCTGAACCCGCTGCTGCGCGGCGAGATCCGCTCGTGCTTCGCGATGAGCGAGCCCGACACCGCGTCATCCGACCCCACCCAGCTGCAAACCCGCATCGTGAGCGACGGCGACGACTGGGTGATCAACGGCCGCAAGTGGTTCATCACCGGGGCGGCGCACCCGCTGTGCCGGCTGGCGGTGGTGATGGGGGTCAGCGAGGACGAGAACGCGCCCGAGCATGCGCGCCACTCGATGGTGCTGGTGCCGATGGACACGCCGGGGCTGACGGTGGAGCGCAACATCCCGGTGATGGACCACCAGTCGCTGGACGGGCATTGCGAGCTGGTGTTCCGCAACGTGCGCGTGCCGCGCGACGCGATCCTGGGCGAGCCCGGTGCCGGCTTCGCGCTGGCGCAGGCGCGGCTGGGTCCGGGCCGGGTGCACCACGCGATGCGCAGCATCGGCCAGTGCGAGCTGGCGCTCGAGCTGATGTGCGAGCGCGCGCTCGAGCGCCGCGCCTTCGGTGGGCGGCTGGGCGACTTCGCCAACGTGCAGGACTGGATCGCCGAGAGCCGCGTCGAGATCGACCAGGCGCGGCTGCTGGTGCTGCGCGCCGCCTGGGTCCTCGACCAATCGGGCAGTGCCGCGGCGCGCACCGATGTCTCGGCCATCAAGCTGGTCAGCTCGCGGCTGCAGAACCGGGTGCTCGACCGCGCGATGCAGGTCTTCGGCGCGATGAGCCTGTCGCCCGACACGCCGCTGGCCCGGCTGTGGGCCTGGGGCCGCGCGCTGCGCTTCCTGGACGGCCCCGACGAGGTGCACCTGCGCACGGTGGCGCGGGCCGAGCTGAAGCGCGCCAAGGGCCAGCGCGGCGCCAATGCCGCGCACCTGCGGCGCTGGATGCCGCCACCCGTCTGAGCGTGCTGCGGCCGGCGCGGCGCGGCGTTTGCGCGATGATGCCGGCATGAGCTTCAACACCGAAAACCACCCCGGCGTCTGCGCCGCCCCCGACGCCGCCACGCAGGGCTTCGTCTTCAACCACGCGATGCTGCGGGTGAAGGACCCGGCGGTCGCGCTGGATTTCTACACCCGCGTGATGGGCCTGCGCGTGCTGCGCAAGCTCGACTTCCCGGAGATGAGCTTCTCGCTGTACTTCCTGGCGCACCTGCCGCCGGTCAACGGCGTGCCCCAGGATGCGGGCGAGCGCATGACCTGGACTTTCTCGCAGCGCGGCGTGCTCGAGCTCACCCACAACTGGGGCACCGAACAACAGGCCGACTTCAAGTACCACGACGGCAATGCGCAGCCCCAGGGCTTCGGCCACATCTGCTTCTCGGTGCCCGACCTGGATGCGGCCGTGGCCTGGTTCGACCAGCACCAGGTGCCTTACGTGAAGCGCCCCGACCAGGGCAGGATGAAGGACGTGGCCTTCATCAAGGACCCCGACGGCTACTGGATCGAGATCGTCGAGGCCGCCCGGCTGGCCGCGCTGGGGCGCTGACCCGGGGGCGCGGTCCGGCGGCGCGGTCCTGCGGCGCGCACCGGGCGCACCCTGCCGCGGGCTTGAGCCTGCGCAGACACGGGTTAACGGGGGCAGCGTCGCGTCGAGATGAAGTGATAAATTAAGCGGCCACTTCGCGCACAAGGTCTTCGGAGCCGTTGCCTTCAGACGCCGGCACCTGAAAACCACGGGATCGTCGGATGCCAACCCAGAAACCGCGTGCCACACCGGGCCCCCGTCCGCAGACCACTGCCCGCCGTACCGGCGTCGCCAGGCCGGCGACGGCCCCCGTCGTGGCGGCCGCGCCGGACGACGCCAAGCCGGTCGAGCCCGCTCCGGCGCCGCGGCACCGTTTCGCCATCGTCGGGCTGGGCGCCTCGGCCGGCGGGCTGGAGGCGCTGGACCAGTTCTTGCGCGCGACGCCGCCCGACAGCGGACTGTGCTTCGTGGTGGTGCAGCACCTCGATCCCAGCCACCCCAGCATCCTCAGCGAGATCCTGCAGCGCAGCACGGCCATGCCGGTGGTGGAGGTGCACGACCAGATGGCCGTGGCGCCGGACCACGTCTACATCATCCCGCCCAACCGCGACATGGGGATCTTTCACGGCCGCCTGCAGCTCAGCGAGCCGGCCGAGCCACGCGGCCAGCGCCTGCCGATCGACGCGTTCTTCCGCTCGCTGGCCGAAGACCAGGGCGACGGCGCGATGGGCGTCGTGCTCTCGGGCAGTGGCAGCGACGGCACGCTGGGGCTGCGGGCGATCTTCGGCGCCGGCGGCCTGTGCCTGGTGCAGGACCCGACCACCGCCCAGTACGCCAGCATGCCGGCCAGCGCCATCGCCGCCGGCTATGCCAACCAGGTGCTGCCGGTCGAGCGCATGCCGGCCGCGCTGCGCAAGGCCGCGCAGGCGCTGCCGGGGCGCGGGCCCAGCGGCCAACCGGTGCCGCCGGCGGGCCTGGCGCGCATCCTCACCTTGCTGCGGCTGGGCTGCGGGCACGATTTCTCGCAGTACAAGCCCAGCACGGTGAACCGCCGCATCGAACGCCGCATGGCGCTGCACGGCATCGACGACGCCGAGGTCTACGCGCGCCACCTCAAGCAGCACCCGGCCGAACTGCAGACGCTGTTCCGCGAGATGCTGATCAACGTCACCAGCTTCTTCCGCGATCCGCAGGCCTTCGCGGCGCTCAAGTCCGACGTGCTGCGCGACCTGCTGGCGGCCAAGTCGGACGTCGACACCCTGCGCATCTGGGTGGCCGGTTGCGCCACCGGCGAAGAGGCCTACTCGATCGCGATCCTGCTGCGCGAGCTGCTCGACGACCTGCAGCTCGACCTGAAGGTGCAGCTCTACAGCACCGATCTCGACGAAGACGCGATCGCCGTCGCGCGGGTCGGCCTGTACCCGACGAACATCGCCCAGGACCTGACCCCCGAGCGGCTGCGCCGCCACTTCAGCCGCGAGCCCGACGGCTACCGCGTCAAGAAGGAGATCCGCGAGATGGTGGTGTTTGCGGTGCAGAGCGTGACGCGCGATCCGCCCTTCACCCGGCTCGACCTGCTGGCCTGCCGCAACCTGCTGATCTACCTGCAGCCCGAGCTGCAGGACCGGCTGATCCGCACCTTTCACTACGTGCTCAAGCCCGGCGGCGTGCTGATGCTGTCGCCCTCCGAAAGCGTGGGCCGGCACACTGACCTGTTCGAACCCATCAGCCGCAAGTGGAAGCTCTACCGCGCGCTGCCCGTGGCCGGTGCCGGCCGCAGCCTGCCCGGCAGCGGCCACGCCTGGACGGTGGGCAGCGGCAGCGATCAAGCCCTGGCGCCCCGGGGGCGTCCGCGCGAGCAGCACATCGCCGACGTGGCGCGGCGCGCGCTGCTGCAGGCCTATGCGCCGGCCTCGGTGGTCACCGACCTGCAGGGCGACCTGCTCTACGTGCATGGCGAAACCGGCCGCTACCTGCGGCCGGCGCCCGGCCAGCCCACGCGCAGCCTGGTCGAGATGGCGCGCGACGGCCTGCAGCTCGAGCTGCGCGAGGCCCTGGTGCAGGCGCGCCAGGGCGTGCCGGTGCTGGGCCGCCCGCTGCAGCTGCAGCTCGACGGCCACCTGCAGCCCCTGCGGCTGAGCGTGCGCCCGTTGTCCGAGGCCGGCGAGCCGCTGAACCTGCTGCTGGTCAGCTTCCAGGACCAGCCCGAGGGCCTGCCGCCGCGGCGGCTGCGCAAGCCGCGCGGCGGCCCGTCGGCGCAGGCGCAGGCCCAGGCGCAACTGGAGCTGGAGCGTGAACTGGCCTTCGCGCGCCAGAGCATGAGTGCGCTGGTCGAGGAGCAGCAGCTCTCCAACGAGGAGCTGAAGTCCACCAACGAAGAGCTGCAGTCGACCAACGAGGAGCTGCAATCCACCAACGAGGAGATGGAAACCTCGCGCGAGGAACTTCAGTCGGTCAACGAGGAGCTGGTCACCGTCAACAGCGAGCTGCAGGTCAAGATCGAGCAGATGGCCGACATGCAGGACGACATGAAGAACCTGCTCGACAACATCCGTGTCGGCACGATCTTCCTCGACCGCCAGCTCAAGATCCGGCGCTTCACGCGCGATGCCACGCGGGTGTTCCGGCTGGTGGCCACCGACGTCGGGCGCGCGCTGGCCGACATCCGCAGCGACCTGCAGGGCGATGGCCTGCTCGCCGATGCCCAGACGGTGCTGGAGACGCTGGCCCCGATCGAGCGCGAGGTCTGCACCGCCGCGGGCACCTGGTACCTGGCGCGCATCCAGCCCTACCGCACGGTCGACGACCTGATCGACGGCGTGGTGCTGACCTTCACCGATGTCACCGAGCGGGTGCATGCGCTGGCCGCGCGCAAGGCGCTGGCGCTGGCCGAGGCCATCGTCGACGCGCTGCGCGAGCCCTTGCTGGTGCTCGACGCACAGCTGCAGGTGCTGTCGGCCAACCGGGCCTTCTGCAGCCGGTACGGCGTGCCGCGCGAGGCCGCCGTGGGACGCCGCGTGTTTCACATCGGCCAGGGTGGCTGGGACGTGCCGGCCCTGCATGCGCTGCTGGAGACGCGTCTGCCGCGCGAGCGCGCGTTCGAGCGCCAGCCGCTGGACCTCGCGCTGCCGGCGCCGGGCCCGCAGCGTCTGTGGCTGAGCGCGCGGCCGATCGCCGAGCCCGACGCCGCCAGCCCGAACTGGCTGCTGGTGGTCGAGGCCGACGGCGCCCACCCGGGTGCGCCGCCATGACACGCCCGCCCACACCACCCGCAGCGCCCGCAACTGCCGCATCGCCGGCAACCGCCGCAGCACCTGCGGCGCCCGCGCAGCGCTTGCCCGCCGATGCG
>JAURXG010000314.1 GCA_030654555.1 Aquabacterium sp. | reverse complement strand
GTGAAACATGGCAGGCCGTTGGCCAGGTGCACCTCCACCCGCACCTCGGGCGCGGCCAAGCCATCCAGTGCGCGGCTGGTGATCACTGCCAACGTCATGGCGCTGGTCCTCCCTGGCTGGGCATTGTGCGCGTGGCGGGTGGGGCGCGTCGAATCGCACCAAGGCAGTGCGCAACGAGGCAAGGCGCTAATCTGGTGCGGCGCTTCGCCTCATGCCGGGTCATCTTCACCGCGTTGGGGCGCCCCAGCGGGGGGATGCAAGGTGGCATGGAAGCTGCAGAACAGGGCTGGACCCGAATCTTTCACTTCCTACCCCCCACTGCCTGGAGTCATCCCCATGAAGAAGACCCTGATCGCCCTGTCCGCTGCCCTGGCTGCCTCGGCCATCCCCACCATCGCCTCGGCCGAACTGGCCTTCAACGCCGGCGTGGTCACCGACTACCGTTACCGCGGCATCTCGCAATCGCGCCTGAAGCCGGCCGTGCAAGGCGGTGTCGACTTCACCCAGGGTGGCCTGTACCTCGGTGCCTGGGCCTCGTCGATCAAGTGGATCAAGGATGCCAGCGGCGGCGCCAGCTACGAGCTGGACCTGTACGGCGGCTACAAGGGCGAGCTCACCAAGGAGGTGACCTACGACGTGGGCGTGCTGACCTACCAATACCCCGGCAACGACCTGCCCACCAGCGCCAACACCACGGAGATCTACGGCGCGCTGAGCTTCGGCCCGGCCACCCTGAAGTACTCGCACAGCGTGAGCAACCTGTTCGGCTTCACCGACAGCAAGAACAGCGGCTACGTCGATCTGAGCGCCAGCTTCGACGTGGGCGGTGGCGTGACCCTGGCACCGCACCTCGGCTACCAGAAGGTGTCCGGCAACGGCGACTTCTCCTACACCGACTACTCGCTGACGGCCAGCATGGAAGTGGCCAAGGGCCTCACCGCCAGCCTGGCGGTGGTGGGCGCCGACACCAAGTCGATCGGCGGCACCAAGGCCTATGCCTCGCCGGCCAACGGCAAGGACCTGGGCAAGGCGGGCGTCGTGCTCGGCCTGAAGTTCGGCTTCTGAACCCATCGAAACGGAGAACCCCATGAAGATGGTGACCGCCATCGTCAAGCCCTTCAAGCTTGACGAAGTTCGTGAAGCCCTCAGCGCCATCGGCGTGCAGGGCATCACGGTGACTGAAGTCAAGGGATTCGGCCGGCAGAAAGGCCACACCGAGCTGTACCGCGGTGCCGAGTACGTCGTCGACTTCCTGCCCAAGGTGAAGATCGAGGCCGCGGTGGACGACGCCGTGGTCGACCGGGTGATCGAGGCCATCGAGGCCTCGGCGCGCACCGGCAAGATCGGCGACGGCAAGATCTTCGTCTCCACGCTCGAGCAGGTGGTGCGCATCCGCACCGGCGAGACCGGCAAGGACGCGCTCTGACGCCTGAGGTGAGCGGCCTCATCGCCGCGCCCGCGCCACTGCCCACGCCCCACAGCGACCCCCACGATTCCGTAGGAAAGACAACACCATGAGAAAGCTCATCGCTTCCCTCGCCCTGGGCCTCGCGGTCCTGGGCTTTGCGGGCGGCTCGATGGCGCAGGATGCAGCCGCATCCGCGCCCGCGGTCACCGCTAC
>JAURXG010000498.1 GCA_030654555.1 Aquabacterium sp. | reverse complement strand
AAGGACGTGTGGACGCTGATCAAGGAGAAGCTGCCGGTCTCCATCAGCCTGGGGCTGTGGAGCTTTCTGCTGGCCTATCTGGTGTCGGTGCCGCTGGGCATCGCCAAGGCGGTGCGCGAGGGCTCGCGCTTCGACACGATGACCACGCTGCTGGTGCTGATCGGCTACGCGATTCCCGGCTTCGTGCTGGGCATCCTGCTGATCGTGCTGCTGGCCGGCGGCACCTTCCTCGACTGGTTTCCGCTGCGCGGCCTGACCAGCGACAACTGGGCCGAGCTGGCCTGGCCGGCGCGCATCGCCGACTACTTCTGGCACCTGGCGCTGCCGCTGATCTGCCTGACCATCGGCAGCTTTGCGGCCACCACCATGCTGACCAAGAACACCTTCGTCGAAGAGATCCGCAAGCAGTACGTGCTGGTGGCGCGCGCCAAGGGCCTGTCGCAGCAGCGCGTGCTCTACAAGCACATCTTCCGCAACGCGCTGATCCCGCTGGTCACCGGCTTTCCGGCGGCCTTCGTCGGCGCGTTCTTCGCCGGCTCGGTGCTGATCGAAACCCTGTTCTCGCTCGACGGCCTGGGCCTGCTCGGCTACGAGGCGGTGATCCGGCGCGACTACCCCGTCGTGCTGGGATCGTTGTACTTCTTCACGCTGATCGGCCTGGCGGTCAAGCTGGTCAGCGACCTGCTCTACCGCGTGGTCGATCCGCGGGTGCAGTTCGGGAGCGTGGCCAAGTGACCGGCATCACCAACGACCTCGCGGCCGCGGCCGCGGCCAATGCCACCGCCGCCCGGGGACTGTCGCCCAACCAGCGCGCCTGGGCGCGCTTCAAGCGCAACCGGCTGGGCCACAGCTCGTTGTGGCTGTTCGTGGCCCTGCTGCTGGTGGCCACGCTGGCCGAGCTGGTCAGCAACGACAAGCCCTTCGTCGCCAGGGTCGAAGGCCAGCTGATCTTCCCGATGGTCCACAACCCGCCCGAGATCGCGCTGGGCGGTGACTTCGCCACGCCCACCGACTGGAAAGACCCGTTCACCGTGGCGCTGCTGGCCAAGCCCGACAACTGGGCGGTCGGCGCGCTCAACCCGCACTCGGCCAACTCGATCGACTACTTCAGCAAACTGCCGCCACCCGCCGCGCCCAGCGCCAAGAACTGGCTGGGCACCGACGACAAGGGACGCGACATGCTGGCGCGGCTGCTATACGGCTTTCGCGTCAGCATCTGGTTTGCCCTGGCGCTGACGATCACCGGCACCGTCATCGGCATCGTGATGGGTGCGCTGATGGGCTACTTCGGCGGCAAGCTCGATCTCACGCTGCAACGCATCATCGAGGTCTGGGGCGCCGTGCCCGAGCTGTACCTGCTGATCATCTTCGCGTCGATCTTCGAGCCTTCGCTGCTGCTGCTGCTGGTGCTGCTGTCGCTGTGGGGCTGGATGGGCCTGTCGGATTACGTGCGCGCCGAGTTCCTGCGCAACCGCTCGCTCGAGTTCGTCAAGGCCGCGCGGGCGCTGGGCTTGTCCAACCTGCAGATCATCCGCCGCCACGTGCTGCCCAATTCCCTCACGCCGGTGATCACCTTCCTGCCCTTCCGCATGAGCGGCGCGATCCTGGCGCTGACCTCGCTGGATTTTCTCGGCCTGGGCGTGCCGGCCTCGGTGCCCAGCCTGGGCGAGCTGCTGCAGCAAGGCAAGGCCAACCTGGACGCCTGGTGGATCATCGTGCCGACCTTCGCGCTGCTGACGGTCACCATGTTGCTGCTCACCTTCATCGGCGACGCGCTGCGCGATGCCTTCGACACCCGAAAGTCCTGAAGTGACCGGTCCCCTGCTGGAAATCGAGCACCTGAGCGTGCGCTTCGGCACGTCCACCGTGGTCGACGACATCTCGTTCACCATCGCCGCCGGCGACAGGTTTGCACTGGTCGGTGAGTCGGGCTCGGGCAAGTCGATCACCGCGCTGAGCGTATTGCGCCTGGTCGAGTCCGCCGTCACCACGGGCGTGATCCGCTTCGACGGCACCGACCTGATGACGCAGAGCGAGCGCCAGATGCGCGGCCTGCGCGGTGCCCA
Source organism: Aquabacterium sp. (assembly GCA_030654555.1). Taxonomy (GTDB): domain Bacteria; phylum Pseudomonadota; class Gammaproteobacteria; order Burkholderiales; family Burkholderiaceae_C; genus Pseudaquabacterium. Next base: position 1,042 of record JAURXG010000498.1, on the reverse strand, counting down.
GATCGGCATGATCTTCCAGGAGCCGATGACCGCGCTGAACCCGCTCTACACGGTGGGCAACCAGATCGGCGAGGTGCTCGAACTGCACCAGGCGCTGCGCCCCAACGCGGCCCGCGCCCGCGCGATCGAGCTGCTGGCGCGCACCGGCATCCCCGAGCCCGAGCGCCGGGTGGATGCCTACCCGCACGAACTGTCGGGCGGCCAGCGCCAGCGCGCGATGATCGCCATGGCCCTGGCCTGCAAGCCGCGGCTGCTGATCTGCGACGAACCGACCACCGCGCTCGACGTCACCATCCAGGCGCAGATCCTGGCCCTGCTCGAAGAACTGCAGCGCGAGATGGGCATGGCGCTGCTGTTCATCACGCACGACCTGAACCTGGTCCACCGCTTCACCGAACGTGTCGGCGTGATGGAGCGCGGCAAGCTGGTGGAGCTCGGCAGCACCGCCGACGTGTTTGCCCGGCCGCAACACCCTTACACCCAGCGCCTGCTGGCCACCCGGCCGCAGCGCCTGGTGCAGGCCGTGAGCGCCGACGCGCCGGTGCTGGTGGAAGCGCGCGCGGCCGACGTCAGTTTCGACATCCCCACCGGCTGGTTCAGCAAGCGCCAGTTCTTCGCCGTCAAGCAGGCCACCTTGCAGCTGCGCCGCGGCGAGACGCTGGGCATCGTCGGTGAATCAGGCTCGGGCAAGACCACGCTGGGCATGGCGTTGCTGGCCTTGCAGCCGCTGGCCGGCGGCGAGATCTGGCTCGATGGCGTACGCATCGACAACGCCGAACGCAAGGCCCTGCGCGCGATGCGCAAGCGCATGCAGGTGGTGCTGCAAGACCCGTTTGCGTCGCTGTCACCGCGCATGACGGTGGGCCAGATCGTCGACGAAGGCCTGGCGCTGCACCACCCCGAATTGAGCCCAGCGCAGCGTGAGCAGAAGGTGCTGGCCATGCTCGACGAAGTGGGCCTGTCGGCGCGCAACGGCGTGCACGGTGTGCTGCAGCGCTACCCGCATGAGTTTTCCGGCGGCCAGCGCCAGCGCATCGCCATC
>JAURXG010000476.1 GCA_030654555.1 Aquabacterium sp. | reverse complement strand
GCCGCACCCGCGCTGCGCCCGGCGCTGGGCGCGGCACTGGCCTCGCTGCACCGGCAGGTGCGGCGTGATGCGGCGCGCTTTTCCACGCTGGACGAGGCGCGCCGTCACCGGCTGCGCCGGCGCATCAAGCGGCTGCGCTACGCCACCGAGCTGAGCGCGGCCCTGTGGCCGGCCAAGGCGACGGCGGCCTTCCTGCGCCGGCTGCAGCGCGCGCAGACCGCGCTGGGCGACGACCAGGATGCGCTGATGGCGATGGCGCAGTACCGGTCACTGGCCGCCTCCGACCCGCGCGCCTGGTTTGCGGTGGGCTGGCTCACGGCGCACCGCGCGGTGCTGGCCGGCCCCTGTGACCGTGCGCTGGCGCGGCTGGCGCGTCAGCCGGCGCCCTGGCGCAAGGGCTGAGCGACAGGCCTGCACGCCAAGCCGGGCGACCCGATCACGCCTTGTCAGCGCACCCGCATGCCGGGCTGGGCACCCGGGCCGGGCTCGAGCACGAAGATGCCCGGCGCGGCCTTCTCGTCGCCATGGCTGGCGGCCAGCACCATGCCCTCGCTGACGCCGAACTTCATCTTGCGCGGTGCCAGGTTGGCCACCATCACGGTGAGCTTGCCGATCAGCTGCTCGGGCGCGTAGGCGCTGCGTATGCCGGAGAAGACGTTGCGCGTGCGGCCTTCACCCACGTCCAGCGTCAGGCGCAGCAGCTTGGTGCTGCCCTCGACCAACTCGGCGTTGACGATCTTCGCCACTCGCAGGTCGACCGCGGTGAAGGCGTCGATGCCGATCTCGGCGGCGATGGCTTCACCGCCGGGCAACGACGGCAGCGCGGGCGCTGCCATCACCGGCTCGGCCGGCGTGATCAGGGCCTCGACCTTGGCCGCATCCACGCGCTGCATCAGGTGCTTGTAGTCGGCGATGCGGTGGCCGCCCAGCGCACGCTCGGCATCGGCGAACTGCAGCGCCGGCACCTGCAGGAAGGCCTCCACCTGGGTGGCCAGTGCCGGCAGGATGGGCTTCAAGTAGATGGTCAGCAGGCGGAAGGCCTCGATGCACACCGAGCACACGTCCTGCAGCGCGGCCAGCTTGGCCGCGTCGTCGCCGGCCTGCTTGGCCAGCTCCCAGGGCTTGTGCTGGTCGACGTACTCGTTGACCCGGTCGGCCAGCAGCATGGTCTCGCGCACCGCCTTGGCGAACTCGCGGCCGAGGTACAGCGCCTCGATGGCGGCGCGCTGCGCGCGCAGGCCGTCGAGCAGCACGCGGCCCTCCACGCCCAGGTCGGCCGAGAGGTGGCCGCCGAAGCGCTTGGCGATGAAGCCCGCCGCGCGGCTGGCGATGTTGATGTACTTGCCCACCAGGTCGCTGTTGACGCGGGCGATGAAGTCGTCGGGGTTGAAGTCGATGTCCTCGACGCGGGCGCTCAGCTTGGCGGCGATGTAGTAGCGCAGCCACTCGGGGTTGAGGCCCAGCTCCAGGTACTTCAGCGGGCTGATGCCGGTGCCGCGGCTCTTGCTCATCTTGTCGTTGTTGACGGTGAGGAAGCCGTGCACGTGGATGTGGTCGGGCACCTTGCGCCCGCTGAAGTGCAGCGTGGCCGGCCAGAACAGCGTGTGGAAGGTGATGATGTCCTTGCCGATGAAGTGGAACTGCTCGGTGGTCGGGTCGGCCATGAAGGCGTCATAGTCGCGCCCTGTTTTGCCGAAGTAGTTCTTCAGCGAGGCGAGGTAGCCGATCGGCGCGTCCAGCCAGACGTAGAAGTACTTGCCCGGTGCGTCCGGGATCTCGATGCCGAAGTAAGGCGCATCGCGGCTGATGTCCCAGTCGCCCATCGTGGGT
>JAURXG010000456.1 GCA_030654555.1 Aquabacterium sp. | reverse complement strand
ACCGAGGTCAAGGGTTTCGGCCGCCAGAAGGGCCACACCGAGCTGTACCGCGGTGCCGAGTACGTGGTCGACTTCCTGCCCAAGGTGAAGGTCGAGGTGGTGATCAAGGACAGCGATGTCGACCGCTGCCTCGAAGCCATCGTCAAGGCGGCCAAGACCGGCAAGATCGGCGACGGCAAGATCTTCGTCACGCCGGTGGAGCAGGTGGTGCGCATCCGCACCGGCGAGACCGACGAATCCGCCGTCTGATTCCATCGCTCGATCGCCAACGGGGCAGGCCGCAAGGCCTGCCCCGTTGTCCGTTGTGCGCGCTCAGATCCGGCCGAAGTCGTCGTCGGTCGGGTCGCCCGCATGCGCGGCCAGCACGTCGAGCAGCCGCTCGACCTGGTCGTCGATGTGCAGCATGGCCATCTGGTCGGCGCCCATGAAGCCTTCGGCCACCGAATGCCGCAGGAACTGCACCATCGGCGCCCAATAGCCTTCGGCATCCAGCAGGCCCAACGGGCGGTCGTGGTAGCCCAGGTGGCGCCAGGTCCACACCTCGAACAGTTCTTCGAAGGTGCCGATGCCACCCGGCATCGCGATGAAGGCATGCGAGCGCTCGGCCATCATCTGCTTGCGCTGGTGCATGGTCTGCACCACGTGCAGTTCGCTCAGGCCGGCATGACCGACCTCCAGCTTCATCAGCGACTCGGGGATCACGCCCACCACGCGGCCGCCGGCGGCCAGCGTGGCCTCGGCCACCTCGCCCATCAGACCGGCGCGGCCACCGCCGTAGACCAGCTGCCAGCCGCGCGCACCGATCGCCGCGCCCAGGCGGCGCGCCAACGTGGTGTAGCCGGGCCGCGCGCCCGGCCGCGAGCCGCAGTACACGCACACCGAAAACGGCGACGCCAGTGTCGATCCCAGATTGCTCATGCCATCCACCGTTGGTAGGCTGCCGTCGCCCAGATGCCGCCGCACCACAGCAGTGCGAAGAACACCGCGGCGCTGCCATAGTCCTTGGCGCGCTTGCTCAGCTCGTGCAGGTCGAACGAGACCCGGTCGACCACCGCCTCGATGGCCGAATTCAGCAGTTCGACGATCAGCACCAGCAGCACCGAGCCGACCAGCAGCGCCACCTCGATCCAGCTGCGACCCAGCCAGAACGCGGCCGGCAGCATCACCACGGCCAGCGCCGCCTCTTGCCGGAACGCGCTCTCGACGCGCACGGCCGTGCCCATGCCCTGCATCGAGTAGCCGAAGGCGCGCAGGACCCGATCGACCCCGGTCCGGCCTTTGTGCGGATTGTTCATCCGCGCGATTTTGCCTTCGGGGGCCGCGCCGGACGCCAGTCGATCAGGCGGGTGCCGCACACGGCGTCATGCCAGAACTGGCGGTCGGGGCGCAGGCGCGACAGCGCGGCATAGGCCAGCACACCGGCCAGCATGGTGCCGGCGATGGCGCCCCGGCCGTGCAAACCAGCGGCGTACACGGCCGCCGGCGCCGGCAGGATCCACAGCCACGACAGCAGGTAGCGCAGCGTGGCCCGCGCCCGCGACACCGGCGCACCGGCGGCCGTCACCAGGCGGATGTGCCAGGCCTTCATGGCCACCGTCTGCCCGCCATGCGACCAGAACCAGACGAAGTAGAGGCCGAACACCCCGAACAGGAAGGCCATCAGGCCGACCCGGCCCTGCAGGGCGTGACGTTGCTGGGTCAGGCCGGCATAGACGAGGCCGGCGATCATCGTCACGCCGAACAGCAGCACACCCTCGTAGACGAACGCAGCCAGCCGGCGCACCAGACCCGGTGCGGCGCCCCGCGCGGCGTGCAGCGCTGCCGTGGCGTCATGGCGCGCCGCCTCGCCGAGCGCGCGCGCGCCCCCGTTCGGGCCGCCGGCGCCGGCGTTCATGGCAGGCGGGGTGCCGAAGCGGCGGCCTGCGGGCCGCTTTGCGGCAACAAGGTGCGGCGGTCGACCTGGCCGGGCTTGGCGGCGATCTTGGGCTGACCCGGCTTCTGGTGCGCGGGCGGCGCCGCCTCCTTGGTCATCAGCGTGGTGGTGGCGCCGGGCTTGGCCTGCACGATGGTGGGCGCCACCGGCTTGACCAGCACCGCGCGTGCACCGGGGCGTGGCGCCGACGCCGTCTGCTTGGGCTGGGCGGCATCGAGCGGTGTCGCGGGCCGTGGCGACGCGCGGCTCCGGTCGTCGGTCGGCTTGGCGCGTGCGGCCAGCGCCTTGCGTTCTTCGTCAGGCAGTGCCTGATAGGCCTCCCAGCGCTGCTGCTTCTGCTCACCGCTGAGTTGCTTGGTCTCCTGGAACGACAGCCGCGCGCGGCCGCGCTCGGCGGGGGTCAGCCGCGCCCATTCGGCCATGCGCACCTGAACGCGCTGCTGCTCGGCCACCGGCATCGACGGGAAGCGCACCGCCATCTCCAGCCACTTGGCCTTGCCCTGCGCGTCGATGCTGGCCCAGTCACGTTGCAGCGGCGCCAACACAGTGCGTTGCTGCACGGTCAGCGTGCCCCACGCGGGGCCTGCGGCGTCCACGGCAGGCACGGGCGGCCTTGGCGCCTGCGCCGAGGCGCCGAGGCACACCAGACCGATGGTCAGCGCCAACAGAGCGGATCGATACAACGCAGGCACGTGCAATTCGGACTTCAGGGCGATTCGGCGGAGCGAAGGTATTCGACGAATCCCGGATCACCATAGGCCGCGGGCGGCAGATCGTCCGCCAGCAGGGCGCTGTCGATCTCGGCCGCCACGGCGATCTGCTCCAGATCGTGATGGTGCTGGATCATCACCAGCCCGGCCGCCAGCACCACCAATGGCAGCAGCGATGCCAGGCGCAACCAGACCGACGGCGGCCCGCCCAGCGACGCCGCGCGACCGGCCGGGCCGGCCAGCACGGCGGTTGCCGGTGACCACTGCGCCACCGGGGCGCGACTCTGCGCCAGGGCCACGGCCATCGCCCGCTCGCGCCCGAAGCGCAGGCGTTCGGTGATGTCATGAGGCAGGGCCTCGACGCTGCGGCTCAGGTGGCCCGCCAGGCGCAGACCCACCTGACCCTCCAGGGCCTCGGCATGGGGCGGCATCATCATCAATGTCTGGTTGATCTGGTTCACGGCACGATTCCCTTGGTTCGCAGCGCCTTGGCCAAGGCATGGACCGCGCGGGAACAGTGCGTCTTGACGCTGCCCTCCGTGCAACCCATCACAGCGGCCGTCTCGGCCGTGTCGAACTCTTCCCAGTAACGCAGCAAGAAGGCTTCTCGTTGACGGGCGGGCAATGCCGACACTTCCTGCTCGATCAGAAGCAAGATCTGTGACCGGGAAACGGTGTCGGCCGCACTTTCGGCGCCCAGCATGCCGTCAGCGGACTCCAGGCTCTCCAGCAGGTCGAAGTCGCCGCCGTTCGGATCGACGTCGAAATCCGACATGTTCTGCAGCACCGACTTGCGCACGCGCTGGCGCCGGAACCAGTCCATCGTGGCATTCGACAGGATGCGCTGAAACAGCAGCGGCAGCTCGGCGGCGGGCCGGTCGCTGTACTTCTCCGCCAATCGGATCATGGCGTCCTGCACGATGTCGAGCGCAGCGTCTTCGTCGCGCACCGCATACACGGTGCGTTTGAAGGCGCGCTTCTCGACGCTCTTGAGGCAATCCGAAAGTTCTTTGTCGCTGGCCAAATTGGACCCACCGCCCTTGGCGGGCGGCAGTTGAAATCGGCGCGGATTATGTCACCGGCACGGGCCGGTGCCCGTCGTGGGCGCTGGGCGCGTCGAACTGATGTGATAATGCTGCTACGCACAAAGCGTCACCGGTCTGAAGCTGGCCCGCCCACCCGAGGGGGCCTATCGTTTTTGATCTCCCTGGCTCCGATTCCGCCTCACGAGGGCGCGAGAAGGGGCACCGATGGATTTTCGTCAGAGAAATTCACAGAGGTTCCTTATGGAAATGTCTTCCGCCGATATCAAGCGTGCCTCCACGGCCGCGCCGCTGTCCCAAACCCCCCCGTCTGCCCACTCCCCGGAACTCAACGGTTCCGAGATCCTGGTGCGCTGCCTGCAGGCCGAGAACGTCAAGTACATGTGGGGCTACCCCGGTGGTGCCGTCCTGTACATCTACGACGCGCTCTACAAGCAGGAAACCATCCAGCACGTGCTGGTGCGCCACGAACAGGCCGCCGTGCACGCCGCCGATGGCTACGCCCGCGCCACCGGCGAGGTCGGCGTGGCCCTGGTCACCAGCGGCCCGGGCGTGACGAATGCCATCACCGGCATCGCCACCGCCTACATGGATTCGATCCCGATGGTGATCGTCACCGGCCAGGTGCCGACGCCGGCGATCGGCCTCGATGCCTTCCAGGAATGCGACACCGTGGGCATCACCCGCCCGATCGTCAAGCACAACTTCCTGGTCAAGGACGTGCGCGACCTGGCGCTGACGATGAGGAAGGCCTTCCACATCGCCCGCACCGGCCGGCCCGGCCCGGTGGTGGTCGACATCCCGAAGGATGTCTCGCTCAAGACCTGCGCCTTTGCCTACCCCGACAAGGTGGAGATGCGCTCGTACAACCCGGTCAAGAAGGGCCACGGCGGCCAGATCCGCAAGGCCATGCAGCTGCTGCTGACCGCCAAGCGGCCCTACATCTACGCCGGCGGCGGTGTGATCCTGGGCAACGCGGCGCCCGAACTGCGTGAACTGGCCGACCTGCTCGGCTTTCCCTGCACCAACACGCTGATGGGCCTGGGCGCCACGGCGGCCAGCGACCCGAAGTTCCTCGGCATGCTGGGCATGCATGGCACCTACGAGGCCAACATGACGATGCAGCACTGCGACGTGCTGATCGCGGTGGGCGCGCGCTTCGACGACCGGGTGATCGGCAACCCCAAGCACTTCGCCTCGGTCGAGCGCAAGATCATCCACATCGACATCGATCCGTCGTCGATCTCCAAGCGTGTCAAGGTCGACATCCCGATCGTCGGCGACACCAAGGACGTGTTGCAGGAGATGATCGCCTTCGTCAAGGAGTCGCCGCTGCGGCCCGACGTTCAGGCGCTGTCGGCCTGGTGGGGGCAGATCAACGAGTGGCGCAAGCGCGAGTGCCTGACCTACAAGAACAGCCCCGACGTGATCAAGCCGCAGTTCGTCGTCGAGACGCTGTGCGAGCTGACCAAGGACATCGACACCTACGTCACCAGCGACGTCGGCCAGCACCAGATGTGGGCGGCGCAGTTCTACCGCTTCGAGCAGCCGCGGCGCTGGATCAACTCGGGTGGCCTGGGCACCATGGGCGTGGGCCTGCCCTACGCGATGGGCATCAAGCTGGCCAAGCCCGACAGCGAGGTGTTCTGCATCACCGGCGAGGGCTCGATCCAGATGTGCATCCAGGAGCTGTCGACCTGCCTGCAGTACAAGACGCCGGTGAAGATCGTCGCGCTGAACAACCGCTACCTGGGCATGGTGCGGCAGTGGCAGCAGCTGGATTACGGCGGCCGCTACTCGCACAGCTACATGGACGCGCTGCCCGACTTCGTCAAGCTGGCCGAGGCCTACGGCCATGTCGGCATCAAGATCGAGAAGCCGTCCGAGGTGGAGCCGGCGCTCAAGGAGATGATCCGTCTGAAGGACCGCACGGTCTTTCTCGACGTGCGCACCGACCCGACCGAGCACGTCTGGCCGATGGTGCAGGCGGGCAAGGGCATCACCGAGATGCTGCTGGGGTCCGAGGACCTGTGATCGCCTGAAGGCAGCTCGTGCCCTGGCCGTTACCGCGGCCGGGGCAGCGGGCTGCCGACAGGGCGTGATCGATCCGGACCATTCGATTCAAAGCTGCTGTTTGGGTGCGGCCAAGGGCCGGCGGTTACCGCCGCCGTCCTGAGGAGCCCCGCCCCGAGGACTGACCATGAAACACATCATTGCCGTTCTGCTCGAGAACGAGCCCGGTGCCCTGTCCCGCGTGGTGGGGCTGTTTTCAGCGCGCGGCTACAACATCGAGAGCCTGACGGTGGCGCCCACCGAAGACGCCTCGCTGTCGCGCATGACCATCGTCACCACCGGCTCCGACGAGGTGATCGAGCAGATCACCAAGCACCTGAACCGCCTGATCGAGGTGGTCAAGGTGGTCGACCTGACCGAGGGCAGCTACACCGAGCGTGAGCTGATGCTCATCAAGGTGCGCGCCGTCGGCAAGGAGCGCGAGGAGATGAAGCGCATGGCCGACATCTTCCGCGGTCGCATCATCGACGTGACCGAGAAGAGCTACACCCTCGAACTGACCGGCGACGCCGGCAAGCTCGATGCCTTCATCGAAGGCATCGACCGCACCGCCATTCTCGAAACGGTGCGCACCGGCGCCAGCGGCATCGGCCGCGGCGAGCGGATCCTGCGCGCCTGAACACCCCCCACTCAACAACCGTCCCCACACACAGGAGAACCCCCATGAAAGTCTATTACGACAAGGACGCCGATCTGAGCCTGATCAAGGGCAAGAACGTCACCATCATCGGCTACGGCTCGCAAGGCCATGCCCACGCCCAGAACCTGAACGACTCGGGTGTCAAGGTCACGGTCGCGCTGCGCAAGGGCGGCGCCTCCTGGTCCAAGGCCGAGAAGGCCGGCCTGAAGGTGGCCGAGATCGCCGACGCGGTGAAGACCGCCGACGTGGTGATGATGCTGTTGCCCGACGAGCAGATCGCCGCCGTCTACAACGCCGACGTCGCCGGCAACATGAAGCCCGGCGCCTCGCTGGCGTTCGCCCACGGCTTCAACGTGCACTACGGCCAGGTCGTGCCGCGCGAGGACATCGACGTCTGGATGGTCGCGCCCAAGGCCCCCGGCCACACCGTGCGCAACACCTACAGCCAGGGTGGCGGCGTGCCGCACCTGATCGCCGTGCATGCC
>JAURXG010000455.1 GCA_030654555.1 Aquabacterium sp. | reverse complement strand
GGTGGACGACGACATCCCGCTGAACGCCGGTTGCCTGAAGCCGTTGCGGGTGATCGTGCCCGCAGGCTGCCTGCTCAACCCCCACCCGCCGGCGGCGGTCGTGGCCGGCAACGTCGAGACCTCGTCGTGCGTGACCAACGCGCTCTACGGCGCGCTGGGCGGGCTGGCCAGCAGCCAGCAGACGATGAACAACTTCACCTTCGGCGATGCCACGCACCAGTACTACGAGACGATCTCGGGCGGCTCGGGCGCCGGCGTGGTCAAGGACGAGGCGGGCCGCATCGTCGGCGGCTTTCACGGCACGAGCGTGGTGCAGACCCACATGACCAACAGCCGGCTGACCGACCCCGAGGTGCTGGAGTTCCGCTTCCCGGTGCGGCTGGACAGCTACACCATCCGCGCCGGCTCGGGCGGCGCTGGCCGTTGGCATGGCGGCGACGGCGGTGTGCGGCGCATCCGCTTCCTGCAGCCGATGACCGCCGCCATCCTCAGCAACGGCCGCCACCACGGTGCCTTCGGCCAGGCCGGCGGCCAGGCCGGCGCGCCGGGCATCAACCGGGTCGAGCGTGCCGATGGGCGTTTGGAGCCACTGGACTACATCGGCTCGGTGGAAATGCAGCCCGGTGATGTATTCGTTGTCGAAACGCCGGGGGGCGGCGGCTGGGGCGAACCCGAAACCGGGGTGTGAGCGAACGTATGCTCACGCCCTGTCACAGCAGTACGAGGCGTCGCAGCGCATGGCACACACACACGGATTTCAGTCGACCGGCGCCCCGGGCCCGACCCCGAGGCGGCTGATCGAGGGCCTGGCAGCGCTGCTGCTGGCCGGCCTGCTGGCCGAGGCCGCGTGGGCGCTGCCGCTGCCCCAGGGTGATCTGGAGCGGCAGTGCTGGCAGCAGCACACCCGCCTGCGCACCCGGCCCGGCAAGGAGCCGACCAGCGTCGACTTCTCCAACCTGCGCGACGGCTACACCGTGCGCTCGCCGTTCCTGGTGGCCTTCGCGGTGCGGGGCATGGGCGTGGTGCCGGCCGGCAAGCCGCTGACCGGCGCCGGCCACCACCACATCCTGGTCGACCGGCCGCTGCCGCGCAACGTGGGCGAGCAGATCCCGTTTTCCGACACGCACAAGCACTTCGGCAAGGGCCAGACCTTCGCCCAGCTCGACCTGCCACCCGGCCCGCACCGGCTGCGCCTGCTGTTCGCCGACCACGAGCACCGGCCGTACTACGTCTACAGCCCCGAGATCCGCATCCACGTGGCGGCCAGGCGCACCGCCGACGCGCCGCGCATCGACCCCAAGCGCTTCGATCAGACCTGCGCCGCCTGGTACCAGGACGAGGTCGCCCGGCCGCGCCCGCCCGGCGAGTGGCTGGGCCTGGCCAACCTGCGCGACGCCGAGCCGGTGACCAGCCCGTTCACGCTGCACTTCGGCGTGGAGGGGTTCGGCGTGTGTGCCGCCGGGCAGACCGCCGAGCGCAGTGGCCACTTCGTCGTGCAGGTGCTGCAAGGGGGCCGCACGCTGCAGACGCTGGACCTGAAGAACGGCGCCACGCAGAGCACGCTGGCGCTGCCCAACGGCAGCTACCAGCTGCGCCTGCGTCTGGTGGATGGCGCCAGCGGCCGTGACCTGCTGCCGCCCTACGAGCATGCGCTGCCGGTGAGCGGGCAGGAGCGCATGTAGCGCCACCGCCCGCACCGCCCGCGCGGTCGCTCAGGCGGGGAAGTCGCCCGGCTGCAGCAGGATGGCCTGGCCGTGTGGCGTGCGGTCGGCGGCGTGGTCCCAGGCCTGGGCATAACGCGCCAGCTCGGCGGCCTGGGCGGCGCCCTTGGCGGCCACCAGCGTCTCGAGCGCCGCCAGCCAGTGGTGGTAATAGGTGTTGCCCAGGTCGGCATCGCCCGCGGCCTGCGCCGCCGCGATCTGTGCCGACAACGCCGCCGCCCATTCGGGCCAGGTGAACAGGCCGCGCTGGTGCAGTTGCAGCATCATCGCGAAGGCGTGGGCCTGCCAGGGCTCGGCGAACACCGGGCCGGCCTCTTCGCCCGGTGTGGTCCGCAGCGGCAGGCCGGGGCAGGTGCTGGCGAGGTCGATCATGCGGGGGCTCCAGCGGCGGCGTCGGGCGCCGGTTCGAGGTAGGGCTCCCAGGCGTCGATCGACACCCGCAGCCCGGGCTGCGCCTCGGCGCCCCACAGCTCGGCGCCGTCGAACACCACCGTGTACAGCCACTGCGGCTGCTCGCCCAGGCCCTGCGCGTGGGCATCGGCGAAGACATGCGCGCCATGCACCTGGGCGACGGTGCCGCGCTTGCCGCGGGCATAGCCGGGCAGCCGGGTGTGGTGGTCGGGGATCACGTCGGCGGTGCGCACCGCGTCGCCCCGCTTGAACCGGGCCGCGCTGCTGGCCGCTCGGCGGGTGGCCGATCCACGCGCCAGGGCCGCGGGCACGTCGGCGGCGCTCAGCACCCGCGCCACCGGGGCGGGCGGGCGCAGCGTATGGCCGGCGGCCAGCTCGTCGGCGCCGACCAAGCCGCGCTCGGCCATCAGCGTCTGCAGTGCGGCCAGCCACAGCCTGTAATAGCTCAGGCGCGGGTAGTCGGGCTGGGTCTCGCGGGCGGCGCGGCTCTGGTCGATGTTCCAGGCACCGGTGGCACCCATCGCCAGCGTCAGCGCCAGCGCGCGCGGCTCGAACGCCTCGTGCCACAGTTCGCCTTCGGGTTCGGGTTGGACCGGGCCGAAACCCTCGCGGCCGCCCAGATCGGCCTGGCTGTGATAACTCATGACGCGGGCGCCTCGGCGGCAGGTTTCGGCAAGCCGGTGCCGATCATCGAATCACGCGTCACCAGCTCGGCCAGCTGGTCCTCGGTCAGCCCCTCGGTGCCGGGCGGGCGCTGCGGGATCACCAGGTAGCGCACCTCGGCCGTGCTGTCCCAGACGCGGATGCCGGTGCCTTCGGGCAGGCGCACGCCGAAGTCGGCCAGCACGCCCTGCGGATCCTTCACCGCGCGCGAGCGGTAGGGCGCGCTCTTGTACCAGGTGGGCGGCAGGCCCAGCACCGGCCAGGGGTAGCAGCTGCACAGCGTGCACACCACCAGGTGGTGCTCGGCGGGGGTGTTGAACACCGCCACCATGTGCTCACCCTGGCGGCCGGTGTAGCCCAGCGCGGCGATGGCCGCGGTGGCGTCGCGCTGCAGCCAGTCGGCATAGGCCGGATCGGACCAGGCCTTGGCCACCACGCGTGCGCCGTTGCGCGGCCCGATGCGGGTCTGGTAGGTGTCGATCAGCACGTCGAGCGCGGCCGGGTCGATGTAGCCCTTCTCGGTGAGCACGGTTTCCAGCGCGCGCACGCGCAGGTCCATCTCGCCGAGCGTGCTGTGGTCGTCGTGGCCGTGGTCGTGAGGATGGTCGTGGTGGTCGTGGCTCATGGCAGCAATTTCAGCACGCGCCCGTCGGCGTTGTCGGTCAGCAGGTAGAGGTAGCCGTCGGGGCCTTGCCGCACGTCGCGGATGCGCTCGTTCAGCGCCTGCAGCAGGCGCTCCTGGCGCAGCACGCGCGGGCCGTCCAGCTCGATGCGGATCAGCGCCTGGCCGCGCAGCGCGCCGATGAACAGGTTGCCCTTCCAGCCCGGGTAGCGCTCGCTGGTCAGGAAGGCCATGCCGCTGGGCGCGATCGACGTGGGCACCCAGTGCGCCAGTGGGGCGACGATGTCGGCCCGCTCGGTGCCCTCGCCGATCCTGGTGCCGAGGCCGTAATTGCGGCCGTAGGTGATCAGCGGCCAGCCGTGGTTGCGGCCGGGCAGCACGATGTTGAGCTCGTCGCCGCCCTGCGGGCCGTGCTCGGTCGTCCACAGCGCGCCGGTGGCGGGGTGGATGGCCGCGCCCTGCACGTTGCGGTGGCCCCAGCTCCAGATCTCGGGGCGACCGATGATGGGGGCGCCGGGCTTGGCGACCAGCGGGTTGTCGGCCGGCACGCGGCCATCGGCCTCGATGCGCACGATCTTGCCCAGGTGGTTGTCGAGCAGCTGCGCGTCGTCCTTGCGCGAGAAGCGGTCGCCCAGCGTGATGAACAGCCGGCCGTCGTTGCCGAAGGCCAGGCGTGCGCCGAAGTGCAGCCGGCTGGCCACCTTGGGCACCTGGCGGAAGATCACCTGCACCTCGGCCAGCCGCTCGGCGCCGCGCTCGCCATCGAGCCGCGCGCGGGCCACCGTGGTGCCGTTGCTGTCCTCGCCGGCGGGGGCCGACTCGCTGTAGCTCCAGTACACCAGCCGGTTGCTGGCAAAGCGCGGGTCCAGCACCACGTCGAGCAGCCCGCCCTGGCCCTCGGCGGCCACCGGCGGCAGGCCCGGCAGCGGCGGGCCCAGCTTGCCGTCGGCGGCGACGATGCGCATGCGGCCGGGCTTCTCGGTCACCAGCAAACGGCCATCGGGCAGGAAGGCCAGGCCCCAGGGGTTGACCAGGCCATGGGCCACCACCACCACTTGCGGCTCCTTGGCCTGCACCGGCAGGGCCGTGCCGAGCAGCGCGGCGATCAAGCCGAGCGCCGACGCGCCGCCCAGCACCTGCCGCCGGGTGCTGCTGCTGCGGCTCGTCATGCCGTGGTGTCCATCATGGGAGGGTCTCCAAGGCAGCTTCCACCACCATCTGCAGGCGCTGCTGGCCCTGGAATTCATCGAGGTTCAGCCGGTAGGCCAGCCGCACCCGGGCGGGCAGCGGCTCGGCATGGCCGAACCAGATCGCGTCGCGCAACTGGCCGGCGTGGCGCACCCGCAGCTTCAGGTGCTTCTCGCCCACCAGCCGCTGCTGCAGCACGTCGACCTCGTCGCAGAATACCGGCGCCTCGAAGCCCTGACCCCACACCTGGGCATCCAGCGTGGCCACGGTGGCGGTATTGAAGTACTCGCCGGCCAGCGGGCCGTCGGTGGCCAGGCAGCGGTTCAGCGTCTCGGGCTGCAGCCATTCGGTGGCCACCTGCTGCAGCGCGCCGGCGAAGGTGGGCCAGTCGCCTTCGGCCAGCGTGCAGCCCGCGGCCATGGCATGGCCGCCGAACTTGCGCAGCACGCCCGGGTGGCGCTTGCTGACCAGGTCCAGCGCATCACGCAGGTGGAAGCCGGCGATCGAGCGGCCCGAGCCCTTGAGCAGCCCGTCCTGCCCACGCGCCAGCACGAAGGTGGGGCGGTGCAGCCGGTCCTTCAGCCGCCCGGCAACGATGCCGACCACGCCTTCGTGGAAGGCCGGGTCGAACAGCACCAGCGCCGGTGGTGCCGCCTCCACGTCTGCCTGCCGCGCCAGCAGCGCGTCGAGCAGCAGCTCGGCCTGCAGCCGCATGTCGGCCTCGACCTCGCGGCGCTCGCGGTTGATGGTGTCGAGCTGCTGCGCCAGCTCGGCCGCGCGCACCGGGTCGTCGGTGGTCAGGCATTCAATGCCCAGCGTCATGTCCGACAGGCGGCCGGCGGCATTGATGCGCGGGCCCAGCGCAAAGCCGAAGTCGAAGGCCGAGGCGCGCGCCGGCACCCGGCCGGCGGCAGTGAACAACGCCGCCACGCCGGCCTGCATGCG
>JAURXG010000453.1 GCA_030654555.1 Aquabacterium sp. | reverse complement strand
TGGGTCGGCGCCGAGCAGGCCGCGGCCTGGGGCTTCGTCAACCGCGTGCTGGCGCCCGAGGCGCTGCTGGACGCCGCGCGCGCGCTGGCGATGGACATGCTGGGCACGCTGCCGGCGATGCTGGTGCGCTACAAGGCGGTGATCAACGACGGCTTTGCGATGCCCTACGGCGAGGGCATGGCGCTCGAGAAGCGCCGCGCGCGTGAGTTCAATGCACAGGTGGCCGCCGACGACGTGGAGCAGCGCCGCGAGGCGGTGCGCCAGCGCAACCGCGAAACCTCGTAGGGCAGCGCCGAAAAAAGGCCCCCGGTGCACCAGGCACCGGGGGCAATGCTCCTCATCGCAAACGCCGCGGTGTGGCGCAAGCCGCTGCGGGACACTTCACCGCAACCGGCCGCACGACGCCACGACATGGCCAGCGTACGCCCCGCCAGCCGGCAGCGCATTGGTACAAATGCAGAGGAACCAAGTGGCGCGTGAACACTCCACGTGGCGTCACGCTTGAAGTGGCCGGCCGCGTGGGGCCGCCGAGCGTGGCCGCTCAGGCGCCGTCGCCCAGCGACACGCCGATGCCGCGCGCCGCCGCCACCAGCGCATGGTCGGTGGGCACCGGGCGGTTGCGGCCGGCCACCGTGTCGAGCGCCACGTTGCCGATGGCCGAGCCTTCCAGCGTGACCATGCGGCCCCAGCGGCCCTGCTCCACCAGTTGCGCGGCATGCCAGCCGAAGCGCGTGGCCAACACCCGGTCGAACGGCGTGGGCGAGCCGCCGCGCTGCACATGGCCCAGCAGCGTGGCGCGCACCTCGCTGTTGAGCAGCGGCTGCAGCTGCCGCGCCAGCACCGCGCCCACGCCGCCCAGGCGCAGCGGGTCGGGGCTGTCGGCCAGCGTCTGCGCCACGGTCATGCCGTGGCCGGTCTCGCGCGCGCCCTCGGCGATGCAGATCAGCGTGTAGCCCTCGCGTGGCTCGCGCGCGCGGCAGCGCTGCACCACCGCGTCCAGCGTGTAGGGCAGCTCGGGCAGCAGGATGACGTCGGCCGCGCCGGCCATGCCGCCTTCCAGCGCGATCCAGCCGGCGTAGCGGCCCATGGTCTCGGCGATCATCACCCGGCCGTGGCTGCGCGCGGTGGTCTCCAGCCGGTCCAGCGCCTCGGCCACCACCGCCACCGCGCTGTCGAAGCCGAAGCTGCGGTCGGTGTGGCACAGGTCGTTGTCGATGGTCTTGGGCACGCCCACCACGGGCAGCCCACGCTGGGCCAGGCGGTGGGCGATGGCCATGGTGCCGTCGCCGCCGATGACCACCAGGCCGTCGAGGCCCAGCTCGCGGGCATAGGCCAGCAGCTGGTCGGACACGTCGGCGCCGCCGGCGCCGAAGTAGTGGAACGGATCGCACTTGTTGTGCGTGCCCAGGATCGTGCCGCCCTGCGCCAGGATGCCGGCCACCGCCGGCACGTCCAGCGCCATCACCTCGCGCGTGATCAGGCCCAGGAAGCCGCGCCGGATGCCGGTGACACGCGCGCCGCATTCGTTGATCAGCGCCAGCGTGACGGCGCGGATCACCGCGTTCAGGCCGGGGCAGTCGCCGCCGCCGGTCAGGATGCCAATGTGCATGAGTCGTTTCGCTTTCAGCCCAGCCATGCGGCCAGGTCGGATTTCAGTTGCGCCAGGTCGGCCTGCCGCGTGTACATCATGTGGCCGGCGTCGTAGTAGCGATGCACGATGCGGGCCAGCACCTCGGGCGGCGCATCCAGCTGCGCCAGCGACCAGTCGGTGGCCGAGTACGGCGTGCCCAGGTCGTAGCGGCCGCTGGCCACCAGCACCTTCAGGTGCGGGTTGCGGCGCATCGCGCGGGCCAGGTCGTCGCTGGTGGTGGTGAAGCCGGCCGGGTCGCCACTGGGCTCGCCGCTGCCGCGCTGCCAGCGCCAGGCCTTGTGGGTGGCTATCGACATCGTCTCGTAGCGGCTGTCGGTGGGCAGGCCCAGGCTGGCGTGGTAGGCCATCGCCGCCGCGGTGTAGGGGATGGCCACGCCCTCGATGCCGGGGTCGAAGCTCATCGCCCGCTCGCGCGTGGCGCCCATCGGCGCGGTGGCGCGCGCGTCGAGCCGCCCCACCAGCAGGCCGCGCGGGCGCAGCGCCTCGGTGAAGAAGGTGCCGTCGCTGATGCGCAGGTGGTGCTCGGCCACCACGCCGGGCGACAGCCCGGTCAGCTCGGCCAGGCGGCGCTCGATGCGGCTGTGCGCCCGCGGCGACAGGCGCGCGCCGGCATGCAGCGCGGCCAGGTACTCTTCCTGCACGAAGGCCTCGGCCGCCGCGCGCGCGGCCTCGCCCGAGGCGCCCAGCGCGCCCTTGAGCG
Organism: Aquabacterium sp.; assembly: GCA_030654555.1. Classification (GTDB taxonomy): domain Bacteria; phylum Pseudomonadota; class Gammaproteobacteria; order Burkholderiales; family Burkholderiaceae_C; genus Pseudaquabacterium. Next base: position 1,491 of record JAURXG010000453.1, on the reverse strand, counting down.
TGCCGTGGTACTGCGCGGTGGCGGCAAAGGCCGGCAGGAACAGGGCGTACGGCAGGTCGTTCTTGGCGGTGAAGACCAGCGACTGCAGGTCCATCGCACACGACACCAGGATCACGCCGGAGAACGCCAGCCCGCCATCGAGCATCTTGTCGGCCAGCGCCGCGCCGCGCGTGGTGCCGTAGCTCTCGCCGCACAGGTACAGCGGCGCGCCGAAGCGGCCGTTGGCGGCCAGCCAGCCGCGCATCACCTCGGCCAGCGCTTCCACGTCGCCGTCGACCGACAGCTGCTGCTTGCGCGCGGCCTCGCTGGCGCTGACCGACCAGCCGGTGTGGGGCGGATCGATGAACACCAGGTCGAAGTGCTCCAGCCAGGTCAGCGGGTTGTCGACCACCGCGTACGGCGGCGGCGGCAGCGTGCCGTCGTCGTTGACCCGCACCCGCTTGGGACCCAGCGCCCCCAGGTGCAGCCAGATCGACGACGAGCCCGGCCCGCCGTTGAAGGCAAAGCACACCGGGCGTGGCGTCGCGCTGTCCTCGGTGGCCAGGTAGGCGGTGGTGAACACCGCCGCCTGCGGCTCGCTGGCTTCCAGGCCCAGGCCACTGCCCAGCACCGGGATGAAGCCGGCGCGCACACGGTAGTCCAGCCGCGTGCCATCGGCCAGGTCGACGCTGTCGTCGTGCTGCACCACCGGCCGCGCCAGCAGGCGCTCGGCGCGCTCGCGCAGGCGCTTGGCGGCATCGGGGTCGGCGGGCTTGGGATCTGGCTTGTCGGGGTCGCTCATCGCTCGTTCCTCGGAAAGATCAGGGCTGCGCCAGGAAGCCGGCGTAGCGCGGCAGGTCGACGTTGCCGCCCGACAGGATCACGCCGACGCGGGCGCCGCGCCAGTCTTCCACGCCCTCGAGCAGCGCCGCGGCGCCCAGGCAGCCGGTGGGCTCGACCACCTCCTTCATCCGCTCGGCGAAGAACTGCATCGTGCGCACCAGCTGCGCATCGCTGACGGTGACGATGCGCGCCACCAGCGCCTGGATCACCGGGAAGGTGAGCTGGCCGCTGGCCTGCGTCTGCGCGCCGTCGGCGATGGTTTGCGGCACGGCGATGTGCACGATCTCGCCGCGCGCCAGGCTCTGCTGGGTGTCGTTGCCGGCCTCGGGCTCGACGCCGACCACGGCGATGCCCGGCAGCCGGTGCTTGGCCGCCACCGCGCTGCCCGAGATCAGCCCGCCGCCGCCCACGCAGACCAGCAGCGCGTCGAGGTGGCCCACCTCGTCGATCAGCTCCAGCGCCGCGGTGCCCTGCCCGGCCATCACATGCGGGTGGTCGTAGGGCGGGATCAGCGTCATGCCGCGCTCGGCGGCGATGCGCGCGCCGATGGCCGCGCGGACTTCGGTGTAGCGGTCGTACAGCACCACGGCGCTGCCCGGCTGGCCAGCCTGGTAGGCGCGGGTGGCGGCCAGCTTGGCGGCGGGCGCGTCCTGCGGCATCACGATCACC
>JAURXG010000452.1 GCA_030654555.1 Aquabacterium sp. | reverse complement strand
CGGGTCGGCGGCCAGCGCATCGAAGTGCCGCAGCAGCGCCAGCAGGTCCTGCACATGCAGGCGGTTGTGGTGGGCCGGGCGGTTCAGCGTGAGGGTGGCGCGGCCGTCGTGCAGGGTCAGCAGCGGCGGGCCGGGTGGGGCGTTGGTGGCTTGCATGGCCACCGAGTATCGATGCACCGCAGCGGCCGGCGCCGACCTGCCCCAGAGCCCCCCGGCTTGACCAATAATAGGTTGCCCGGGCCCGGGCGCCCCACTCCTGCCGGATGCCGGACACCGACCTTCCCCTCCTGTTCGAACAGCTGCCGATCGGCGTGTACCGCAGCACGCTGGGCGGGCGGCAACTGCGTGCCAACGCCGCACTGGTGCGGCTCAACGGCTACACCAGTGAGGCCGAACTGCTGGCCGCAGTGCAGGACATCGCCAGCGAGTGGTACGTCGAGCCCGGCCGGCGCGACGAGTTTGCCCAGCTGCTGGCGCGTGACGGGCGCGTGGTCGACTTTGTCTCCGAAGCCTGGCGCCACCGCACCCGCGAGCGCATCTGGGTGCGCGAGACCGCCCACCTGGTGCGTGATGCGGACGGCCAACCGCTGTTCTACGAAGGCACGGTGCAGGACATCACCGCCGAGCACGCGGCCCAGCTGGCGCTGCAGGCCAGCGAGCGGCGGTTCCGGGCGCTGACGGACCGGGCCCAGGTGCTGACCCTGGTGTGCGAGCCCGACGGCCGGGTGCTGTACGCCAGCCAGGCCGCGTTGGCGTTGCTGGGCCGCGCGCCGCAGGCCTTGCTGGGCGAGAGCCAGTTCGACTGGATGCACCCCGACGACCGCGAGGCCGCCCGCGCCGAGTTCGGCGAGGTGGTGCAGCACTGCAACCCCGGCACCGAATCGCTGTACCGGCTGCGCCATGCCGATGGCAGCTGGCGCCACGTCGCCGCGCTGGGCCAGAGCTTCATGGACGACCCGGCGGTGCGCGGCATCGTGCTGAACTGGCGCGACGTGACCGAGCGCGAGCGTGCGCTGCAGGCCATGCAGCAGAGCCGGCAGCGCTTCCAGGCGGCGTTCGCCGTCAGCCCCGACGCGCTGCTGATCAGCCGCCTGTCCGACGGCCAGTACCTGGAGGTCAACGACACCTTCGTCGAGTTGTCGGGCTATCGCCGCGACGAACTGATCGGCCGCAACGCGTCCGAGCTGGGCATCTGGGCCGACGCGTCGGTGCGGCGGGCCTTCCTGGACGCGCTGGCCCGGCAGGGCCGGGTGCGGCATTTCGAGGCGCACTACCAGGGCCGGGGCGATCGGCGCGGGGTGGTCGAGATCTCGGCCGAGCCGATCGCGGTCGACGGCGAGCCCTGCCTGATGACCATCGCGCGCGACATCACCCAGCGCCTGCAGGTCGAGCGGGCGCTGCGCCACCTGACCGAGGACCTGGAGCGGCGCGTGGCCGAGCGCACCCGCCAGCTGGCCGACAGCGAGCAGCGCTACCGCAGCATCTTCGAGCTGGTGCCGATGGCCATCGTCGAGGAAGACTGGTCCGAGGCGATCGCGCTGCTGGCGCCGCACCGGGCCGCCGCGGCGGCCGACCCGCAGGCCTGGCTGCAGGCGCAGCCCGCGCTGGTGGCCGCCTGCCTGCAGGCGATCCGCGTGGTGCGCCTGAACCCGGCGGCCGCCGCGCTGTACGGCCTGCCCGTCGACGACGACGCGCCGCATCGCCTGGCCGAGCTGTTTGCGGTGTACGACAGCGCCGACGGATTCGTCGGCGAGCTGGCCGCGCTGCTGGCGGGCCGCTGCCGCCACGACCATGCCCGCACGCTGCGACGGGCCGATGGCGAGATCCGCCACGTGCAGCTGGCGCTGGCGTTGCCGGCCATGGACAGTGATGGCGACGGCACCGCACTCGCCAGCCTGGTCGACGTCACCGAGCTGCAGCGGCTGAGCGCCGAGCTGGACGCCAGCCTGGCCGAGGCGCGGCGTGCGCACCGTGAGCTGGAGACCTTCACCTACTCGGTCTCGCACGACCTGAAGGCGCCGTTGCGCGGGCTGGACGGCTACAGCCAGCTGCTGCTCAGCCGCCACGCGGCGCAGCTCGACGAGGAGGGGCAGCACTTCCTGCAGCGCATCCGCACCGCGGCGCAGCAGATGGCGCAGCTCACCGACGACCTGCTGGCCTACGCCCGGCTCGAACGGCGCACGCAGGCGCTGGGCGCGGTGGGCCTGGGCGCGCTGGTGAAATCGGTGCTGGCCGACTGCGCCGACGAACTCGATCGCCGCGGCGTGGTGCTGGCGCTCGACCTGCCGGTGGTGACCTTGCGCGCCGACGTCGAGGCGCTGAAGCTGGCGCTGCGCAACCTGGTGGACAACGCGCTGAAGTTCAGCGCCACGGCGCCGGCACCGGCGCTGGCCATCGGCGCCGACTGCCTCGACAGGCGGGTGCGGCTGTGGGTGCGCGACAACGGCGTGGGCTTCGACATGGGCTTCCACGACCGCATCTTCCAGATCTTCCAGCGCCTGCATCGCGCCGAGGACTACCCCGGCACCGGCATCGGCCTGGCCATCGTGGCCAAGGCGATGGAGCGCATGGGCGGCCGCGCCTGGGCCGAGAGCCAGCCCGGGCAGGGCGCCACCTTCTTCCTCGAAGTGCCGCAGGCCTGAGCGACGGCACAGGGCGAGGCTGTCAATGCGGGGCAATGGCGGTGGCAGCCGGTGTGCCGCCGCTTGACAATCCGGCGATGAGCAACCTGCCCCAACCCGACACCCGCCAGGCCTGGTGGCGCCTGCTGGCCACGCTGCTGTTGATGACCGTCGGCTCGGCCGGCATGTACGTGGTGTCGGTCATGCTGCCGGCGGTGCAGGCCGATTTCGGCGTCACCCGTGCCGAGGCGTCGCTGCCCTACACCACGCTGATGATCGGCTTCGGGCTGGGCTGCGTGCTGGGCGGCAAGCTGGCCGACCGCTACGGCATCGTGCCGGTGATCCTGCTCGGCGCGGTGAGCCTGGGGGTGGGTTTCGTGGCCTGCGGTTTCGTCGGCAGCATCACCGGCTATGCCGTCGTGCAGGGCCTGTTCGTCGGCCTGTTCGGCAGCAGCATGACCTTCGTGCCGCTGGTGGCCGACACCTCGCTGTGGTTCGTCAAGCGGCGTGGCATCGCGGTGGCGGTGTGCGCCAGCGGCAACTACCTGGCCGGCGCCATCTGGCCGCCGGTGGTGCAGCATTTCATCGAGACGGTGGGCTGGCGGCCCACCTACATCGGCCTGGGCGTGTTCAGTTTCGTCAGCATGGTGGCGCTGGCCGGCGCGATGCGCGCCAAGACGCCGGCGGCCGTCACCGCGCCGGCCAAGCTGGGCGCGCCGGTGCCCTCGGACCGCCCCTTCGGCCTGAGCCTGAACCAGGCCCAGGGCCTGCTGTGCGTGGCCGGCACCGCCTGCTGCGTGGCGATGGCCATGCCGCAGGTGCACATCGTGGCCTATTGCGGCGACCTGGGCTATGGCGCGGCGCGTGGCGCCGAGATGCTGAGCCTGATGCTGGCCTGCGGCATCGTCAGCCGGCTGGTCTCGGGCGCCATCTGCGACCGCATCGGCGGCGTGCGCACGCTGCTGCTGGGCAGCTTCCTGCAGGGCGTGGCGCTGCTGATGTTCATCCCCTTCGACGGGCTGCTGTCGCTGTATGTCGTCTCGGCGATGTTCGGGCTGTTCCAGGGCGGCATCGTGCCCAGCTACGCGATCATCGTGCGCGAGCACTTCCCGCCGGCCGAGGCCGGTGCGCGCGTGGGCACGGTGATCATGTGCACGCTGTTCGGCATGGCGCTGGGCGGCTGGATGAGCGGCAAGGTGTTCGACCTGACCGGCAGCTACCACGCCGCCTTCATCAACGGCGCGCTGTGGAATGCGCTGAACCTGTCGGTGGCGCTGTTCCTGCTGTGGCGGGTGCGGCAGGCGGCCAGGCCGCTGCCGGGCGGCGCCCCTGGTGGTGCGGATGGTGCGGGCGGGGCGGGCACCATCGTTCGCCCATGACGGGGCCCGATCGACGGGCCTCACGGGCCTCACGGGCGGTGCGGGTCCTCGTCCTGCTGGCCCTGGTGGTGGGGCTGTCGGGCACCGCCCGACCGGCCCGGGCGCAGCCGGCGGCGGCCGAGCCGGCCGCCTTGCAGGCCCAACGCCTGCAGCCCGGTGAACGCCTGCGGCTGGACGGCACGCTGAACCATCCGGCCTGGCAGCGCGCGCCGGTGCACCAGCAGTTCATCGAGAAATCCCCCGACACCGGCGCCGCACCGCCGCAGACCACGCGGGTGCGGGTGCTGTTCGACGAGCAGGCCTTGTACGTGGGTATCGACGCGCTGGAGGCGCAGCCCGGACTGATCCGCGCGCCGCTGGTCAAGCACGACGGCGTGAACCGCACGCAGGATTTCGTGGTGGTCTACCTCGACGCCATCGGCAACCGGCAATCGGCGCAGTTCTTCCGCGTCAATGCCGCGGGCAGCACCGCCGACGGCATGCACACCGCGGCCGACGACAACGAGGACTTCTCGCCCGACTTCGACTTCGATGCCGCCACCGCGCGCCACGCCGAGGGCTGGACGGCGGTGCTGCGCATCCCGTTCGCCTCGCTGCGCTTTGCCGATCATCCGGCAGGCACGGACCAGCCATGGCGCATCCTGGTGGCCCGGCGTGTGCCGCGCGAGCAGTTCTACCTGCACACCTCGGTGCTGATCCCGCGCGACGCGCCCAGCTTCATCGCGACGATGCAGCCGCTGATGGGCGTGCAGTTGCCAGAGCGCCACCAGTTCCTCACGCTGCGGCCCAGCCTGACCTGGCGTGCCCAGCGCCAGCAGCCGGCGGGTGCGGCGGTGCGCAACACGCACGAGGCGGATACCTCGCTGGACCTGAAGTGGCGCCCGCTGCACGAGCTGGTGATCGACGCGGCGCTGAACCCCGATTTCTCGCAAGTGGCGCTGGACGTGCCGCAGCTGGCCGGCAATACGCGCTTTGCGCTGTCGTTTCCGGAGACGCGGCCGTTCTTCTTCGAATCCAGCGACCTGCTGCGCTCGCCCACCGAGGCGCTGTACACGCGCAGCTTCACCCAGCCGCGCTGGGGCCTGCGTGGCACCTGGCGCGGCAGCGCGCTGGCCGGCAGCGCCTTCGCCATCGACGACCGCGGCGGTGGCTTCGTGCTGCTGCCCGGCGCCTTCGGCACCGACGTGGCCGAGCAGCCCGCGTCGCGCGCCGTGGTGGCACGCCTGCGTGGGGATGCCGGCGCGCTGCAATGGGGTGCGCTGGCGGCCCAGCGCCGCTACGAGGGCGGTCGCGGCGACAACCAGGTGGCCGGGCCCGACCTGGGCTGGCAGATCGACGGTGCCTGGCGGCTGCGCGCGCAGTGGCTGCAATCGCGCACCACGGCCCAGCCACAGGCCGGCGCGCTGGCGCCGGGCGAGGCCAGCTGCGGCCACCTGGCGCATGCGCGGCTGCTCTACCAGGGCGACCGGCGCGAGGCCGACCTCATCACCGAGGACGTGGCGGCGGGCTATCGCGACGACACCGGCTTCGTGGCGCAGAGCGGCGTGCGGCGGGTCAAGGGCCGCGCGGCGCTGGGCTGGGCCGGCATCGGGCCGTTCAACGAGCTCTGGCTCGACGTGAAGGGCGAGCGGGTGCGCAGCCGCGACAGCGGCGAGCTGGTGTCGCAGGACCTGAGCCCCGGCCTGTGGGTGACCGGCGCGCACAACCTCGAGGCCTGGGCCTACCTGCACGGCCTGTGGCAGGGCAGCGCGGCGCTGCGCCCGGTGGCCGGCGCGCCGCTGCTGCAGCAGCGCTACCTGAAGGCCTATGCCGTCTTCACGCCCGGCACCTGGGCGCCGCTGCTCACGGCCGAGCTGCAGTGGGGCCGGCTGGCCGACGTCAGCGCGCAGCAGGTGCGCCCCGGTGGACGCGCCAGCCTGTCGATCAACACCCGCCTGCTGCCGCCGCTGGAGCTGGAGCCCAGCCTCACCCACGCCTGGCTGCGCCGCGACGGCCAGACGGTGTACGCCGAATCGGCCCACCAGCTGCTGGCGCGCTGGCACTTCAGCCCGCGCCAGACGCTGCGCGCCATCGTCCAGTACACCGCCCTCGAGCGCCAGGCCGAGCCCGCGCGCAACGGCCTGGCGGCGCTGGCGCCGCAACGCAGCCAGGGCACCACCGGCTCGCTCACCTGGGCCTGGCGGCAGTCGGCCGGCACGGTGCTGTACGTGGGTGCGGCGCGCCACCACCAGCGCCTGGGCCAGGACGTGGCGGCGATCTCACGGGGCAACGAGGCCTTCATCAAGCTGCAGGTGGATGCCGACGAACTGCGGCGCGGCTGGTAGGCCCGGCCCGGCCATCCACGCGCCTGTCAGCCTGACGCCGGTTTGCCGTGGCACAGTGCGCGGGTTCACCGACGTCCACCCAACGTCCCCCACCCACCGTCCGAGGAGACAGCGATGATGAAATCCGGTATCGACCAGCAGGCCCTGATCGACATGTTCGCCAACGCCAGCGCACAGCAGACCACGCAACTGCGCGAAGGCGTCTTCCAGGCCACGATGGGCGCGCTGCAAGGGCGTGAACTGAGCCTGAAGAACATCCGCAGCGTGCTGGGCACCGTGGCCCAGGCCGCCAGTGCCGGCGCCGCCAAGAACCCGATGCTGGGCAACCTGGATGCCGAATCGCTGCTCGACAACGCCGTGGCCGGCATGGACGACGCGCTGCTCAAGGCGGTGGAAGCCAACCGCGTGGCGCTGCAGCAGTTCGTCGACAAGGGCGTCGACCTGCGCGAGACGCAGTTGAAGAAGGCGCTGGCCGACCTCGACAAGTTCGAGGACACGCTGCTGGGCACGCTGAAGAAATCGGCCGCCGCCGTGGGCGACCCGATGGCCGGCCCCTGGGCCAGCGTGCTGGAGAAGCTCAACCTGAGCGGCACCCAGACCGGCCTGAAGGCCAGCGGCGCCGCCGAGCAGCTGGAAGCGCAGATGGCGCAGATGCAGACCGCGATGCGCGAGACCCGCGCCGCCAGCCTGCGCGCCGCGCAGACCCTGGCCGAGAGCTACACCGCGCTGGTGTCGGGCGTGCTGATCGGCATGAGCGACGCGCTGCGCCAGGCCGGCGCCCCGGCCAAGGCCGCGCGCAAGAAGTAAGGCGCGCCGCGAGGCACGGGCCCCCACGATGGGGGCCCCCGGCGTCCCACCCTCGGTGGGATCGCCCCGGGCATCGCCGCTGGCTACGCTGCAAGCCTGTTGTAGCCGGAGCCCACGATGCCCACCACCTCCACCCCCCCGCTGTCGATGCCCCGTCGCCGCGCCTTCTGCGCCGCGGCGCTGGGTGGCCTGTTCGGCGCCCCGCTGGCGGCAGCGCCCGGGCCGGCGCTGCTGCTGGCGCGTGAATGGCCGGCCGACGCCGACCCGGCTGGCTTCCTCGTCAGCGAGAAGCTCGATGGCGTGCGTGCGCTGTGGGACGGCCGCGTGCTGCGCTTTCGGGGGGGCGGCCGGGTGGCCGCGCCGCGCTGGTTCCTCGACCGCCTGCCGCCGCAGCCACTGGACGGCGAGCTGTGGCTGGGCCGTGGCCGCTTCGAGGCGCTGTCGGGCCTGGTGCGCCGCGCCCGGCCCGACGAGGCGGCTTGGCAGGCGCTGCAGTTCCAGGTCTTCGAGCTGCCGGCCGCGGACGGGCGGTTCGACCAGCGCGCGGCCGCGCTGCAGGGGCTGTGCCGCGCCATCGGCTGGCCCGCGCTGCAGGCGCTG
>JAURXG010000451.1 GCA_030654555.1 Aquabacterium sp. | reverse complement strand
GATGGCTTCGAGGCAGCGGTCGACATCGCTGTCCTTGATCACCACCTCGACCTTCACCTTGGGCAGGAAGTCGACCACGTACTCGGCACCGCGGTACAGCTCGGTGTGGCCCTTCTGGCGGCCGAAACCCTTGACCTCGGTGACGGTCAGACCCGACACGCCCACGTCGGCCAGGGCCTCGCGGACCTCCTCGAGCTTGAAGGGCTTGATGATGGCGGTGATCTGTTTCATGCGGGGCTCCGGAAGCGACGGTCGATTGACGGTAATTTAAGCACGGAACTTCGACGTGATGGGGTAGCGCCAGTCGCGCCCGAAGGCCCGGTGCGTGATGCGGATGCCCACTGGCGACTGACGCCGCTTGTAATCGTTGATCTTGATGAGACGGGTCACGCGATCGACATCGGCGTGGTTGAATCCGGCCGCAACGAGGTCGTCGATCGACTGGTCTTCCTCCATGTAGCGCGCCAGGATCGCGTCGAGCACCTCATAGGGCGGCAGGCTGTCCTGGTCGGTCTGGTCGGGCCGCAGTTCGGCCGAGGGCGGCCGGGTGATGATGCGCTCGGGGATCACCGGGCCGAGGCTGCCGTCGGCGCGCCGCGTGGGCTGGCGGTTCTTCCACTCGCACAGCCGGTAGACCAGGGTCTTGGCCACGTCCTTGATCACCGCGAAGCCACCCGCCATGTCGCCGTAGAGCGTGCAGTAGCCGGTGGCCATCTCGCTCTTGTTGCCGGTGGTCAGCACGATGGACCCGAACTTGTTGGACAGCGCCATCAGCAGCGTGCCGCGCACGCGCGCCTGGATGTTCTCTTCGGTGGCATCTTCGGGCAGGCCGGCGAACTCGGCCGCCAGGCTGCCGCGGAAGGCCTCGAACATCGGCAGGATCGAGATCTCGTCGTAGCGCACGCCCAGCCGCTGGGCCATGTCGCGCGCATCGATCCACGAGATGCTGGCGGTGTAGGGTGACGGCATCATCACCGTGCGCACGCGGTCGGCACCCAGCGCGTCGACCGCGATCGCCAGCACCAGTGCCGAATCCACCCCGCCGCTCAGCCCGATGATGACGCCAGGAAAGCCGTTCTTGGCGATGTAGTCGCGCACGCCGGTCACCAGTGCGGCCCAGGCCTGGGCTTCGCGTTCGGGCACCGGTTGCACGGTGCCGCGCATCACCCCGTCGGCCAACCAGTCGACCCACACCAGGTGCTCGTCGAAGCTGGCGCCGCGCGCCACCACGCGGGCCTGCGCGTCGAGCGCGAACGAGGCGCCGGCGAACACCACCTCGACCTGCCCGCCCACCAGATGCGCAAACAGCAGCGGCAAGCCGGTGGCCTGCACGCGCTGCACCATGCGCGCCTCGCGCTCGCCGCTCTTGTCGAGGTGGAACGGCGAGGCGTTGATGACGCACAGCACCTCGGCGCCGGCGGCCCTCGCGGCCTGGGCCGGCTCGTCGAACCAGGCGTCTTCGCAGATCAGCAGGCCGAAGCGCCGCCCGCCCGCCTCGAACACCACCGCACCCTGCCCCGCGTCGCGGCCCGAGACGAAGTAGCGCCGCTCGTCGAAGACCTGGTAGTTGGGCAATTCGCGCTTGCAGTAGGTGGCCACCACCGCGCCGCCGGCCAGCACCGACGCCGCGTTGAAGCGCTGCACCACCGCATGCGAGCGCGAGCGCTGATCGCCCTGCCCGCTGAACTGGTGCGGATGCCCCACCACCACCGTCAAGCCCTCGAGGGGCCGCAGGGCCTGGGCCAGATCGGCCAGTTCACGCGCACAGGCCTGCATGAAGGCCGGGCGCAGCAGCAGGTCTTCGGGCGGATAACCGGTCAGCGCCAGTTCGGGCGCCACCAGCAGCGCCGCGCCGGCAGCATGGGCTTCGCGGGCGCAGTCGACAATGCGGCGCGCATTGCCCGCCAGGTCGCCGACCGTGGCGTTGAACTGGGCCAGCGCGATGCGCACCGAAGGGGTGGGAGTGGACATACGGTGAGTGAGCAGACCAATCAGGACAGAAGCAAGCGGGTGACCAGGGTGGGGGCCCCGGGGGCATGCGAGGATGTTATCCGCGTCCACGACGACCCCTTGGCCCTCGATGGTGCTGCGTGGAACGCCTTGCTGGCCACCCAGGCGCGGCCCACGCCCTTCATGCGGTGGGAATACCTGGCGGCGATGCAGTCCTCGGGCAGTGCGGTGGCGCGCACCGGATGGGTGCCGCGCTTCGTCACGGTGCATCGCGATGGGCGGTTGGTGGGCGCAGCGCCGGCCTACCTGAAGAGCCATTCGTACGGCGAGTACGTGTTCGACTGGGCCTGGGCCGACGCCTACCAGCGCCATGGCCTGCACTACTATCCCAAGCTGCTGGTGGCGGTGCCGTTCACCCCGGTGCCCGGCAGCCGGCTGCTGGCCATCGACGAGACTGCTCGGCGGCACCTGCTGGACGGACTGGCGCAGGTGGCCGCCGCCGACGAGGCCTCGTCGATCCACCTGCTGTTCCACGACGCGTGCGAGACACCGGCGATCCAGTCGCACGGTTGGCTGGCACGGCAGGGCGTGCAGTTCCACTGGACACGGGACGAGGCCGCGCCGCACGCCGACTTCAGCGCCTTCCTGGCCAGCCTGCAGCGCGACAAGCGCAAGAAGATCCAGCAGGAGCGCCGCCGTGTGGCCGAGGCCGGCGTCGAATTCACGGTGCACGAAGGCGCGGCCATCGACGCCGGGCTGTGGCGCTTCTTCCACCACTGCTACACGCTGACCTACCGCGCCCACGGCTCGACGCCCTACCTCACGCTGGCGTTCTTCGAGGCCATGGCGCAGACGATGCCGGGCCACTGGCTGATGTTCGTGGCGCGCCGCGGCGGCCAGCCGATCGGCGTGTCGCTGGTGGCCATCGACCGCGAGCGCGGCGACGCCTACGGCCGCTATTGGGGTGCCACCGAGGACGTGCCCTGCCTGCACTTCGAGGCCTGCTACTACCAGCCGCTGCAGTGGTGCATCGCCCAGGGCTTCGGACGATTCGAAGGCGGCGCGCAAGGCGAGCACAAGATGGCACGCGGCCTGTTGCCGGTGGGTACACGCTCGGCCCATTGGCTGGCGCACCCGCAGTTCTCTCAAGCCGTGGCTGATTTCCTGCAGCGCGAGGGCCAGGGCGTGGCCGCCTATGTGAACGAATTGCGCGAACACAGCCCGTTCAAGGATGGCGCTTGAGCGGCGTCAAATCAGACGCAAGGGCAAACCCTGATTTCCGCCCGCAGACTGGCCTATGCTTCAAACCATGCTCTTGATGGCCTGACCGGCCCTCCCCATGGACAAACACTACCTGACGCCGCTGTTCTCACCCACCTCGATCGTCGTCTTCGCCGGCGACCCCGAGGCCAGCGAGAGCCACACGCCGTACGCCCGCGCGATGCTGGCGGGATTGCGCAGCGGCGGTTACGCCGGCACCGTCACCTACCTCGACATCCGCATGACCGGCACGCTGGCCGATCTGGCGCATTCGCGCGCCGACCTGGCCATCATCGCCCTGCCGGCCGACCAGATCGCCGCGGCGCTGGAAGTCACCGGCCGCATCCGCTGCCGCGCCGCGCTGGTGCTGTCGTCCGGCCTGCAGGCGGCGGCCTGTGCCGAGTTGCTGGGCATCGCCAAGCGCCACGGCGTGCACCTGCTGGGCCCCAACAGCCTGGGCTTCCAGCGGCCGCACCTGAAGTTGACCGCCAGTGCCGCCGGCGATCTGGCGGCCGCAGGGCCGCTGGCGCTGGTGTCGCAATCCGGTGCGCTGACCTCGTCGATCCTCGACTGGGCACAGCAGAACAGCGTGGGCTTCTCGGCGGTGATCTCGCTGGGCCCCAACACCGCCGTCGACCTGCCGCAGGCGCTGGACTTCCTGGCCAACGACGCCAGCACCAAGTCGATCCTGGTCTACATGGAGGGCATCCGCAACGCCCGCCGCTTCATGAGCGCGCTGCGCGCGGCGGCCTATGCCAAGCCGGTGGTGGTGATGAAGGCCGGGCGCAAGCCCGCCGGATCGAAGGCCGCCCTCACCCACTCGGCGGCCATCGTCGGCAGCGACGACGTGTTCGAGGCGGCGCTGCGCCGCGCCGGCGCGGTGCGGGTGCGGCTGTTCACGCAGCTGTTCTCGGCGGCCAAGTGCCTGGCCTCGCGCTACCGGCCGGTGGGCAAGCGGCTGGCCATCGTCACCAACGGCGGCGGGCCGGGCGTGCTGGCGGCCGACTGGGCCAACGAGATCGGCCTGGACGTGGCCTCGCTCACCGAGGCCAGCCGCGCCGAACTGTCGTCGCAGCTGCCCGACGGCGCGCACCTGCAGTCGGTGATCGACCTCGGCGAGGACGCGCTGCCGGCGCATTACGCGGCGGCCTTGCTGGCCTGCGGCAAGGACCCGGCCACCGACGGCGTGCTGGCGATCTATTCGCCCAAGCCCGACCACGACCCCACCGCGGTGGCGCGCAGTGTGGCCGAGAGCTTTCGCCTCAGTGGCAAGCCGGTGCTGGCCTGCTGGATGGGTGATGCGCGGGTGAAGGAGGCGCGCGAGGTGCTCAACGCCGCGTCGATTCCGAGCTTTCGCACGCCCGAGGCAGCGGTGGACGCCTTCGGCAACATTGCCAGCTTCTACCAGAACCAGCAGCTGCTGCAGCAGACGCCGCCGCCGCTGTCCACGCTGCTCCAGCCCGACACCGAAGGCGCGCGCCTGCTGATCGAGGGCGTGCTGGCCGAGCGCCGCAAGGTGCTGACCGAGATGGAATCGAAGGCGTTGCTGGCGGCCTTCCACATCCCGGTCACCCGTACGATGCTGGCGCGCAGCGCCAACGAGGCGATGCTGATCGCCGCGCAGCTGGGCTATCCGGTGGCGCTGAAGATCGACTCCCCCGACATCAGCCACAAGAGCGACGTGCAGGGGGTGGCGCTGAACGTGCTGACGGCCACCCAGGTGCGCGACGTCTACAACGACATGCTGGTGGCGGTGAAGCGCGCCCAGCCGAGCGCGCGCATCAACGGGGTGACGATCCAGCCGATGTCGGGCAAACGGCATGGCCGCGAGATCTACATCGGCCTGACCACCGACGACCCGTTCGGCCCGGTGATCACCTTCGGCGCGGGCGGCACGATGATCGAGCTGATCGCCGACCGGGCGATGGAGCTGCCGCCGCTCAACCAGTTCCTGGCCAGGCGGCTGATCGAGCGCGCGCGGGTCTCGGAGATGCTGGCCGAGTGGCGCGGCACGCCGGCCGCCCACCTCGAGGCGGTGGAGCAGATCCTGCTGCGCGTCTCCGAGATGGTCTGCGCCCTGCCCCAGCTGCGCGAGATGGACATCAACCCCATCATCGTCGACGAGAGCGGCGCGGTGGCGGTGGACGCGCGGGTGGTGATCGAGCATGCGCCCCCGGCCAGCCATGGCAACGGCGACTACGGCCACCTGGCCATCCTGCCCTACCCCAGCGCCTACGAGCGCGAGTGGCCGATGAAGGGCGGTGACCTCTACACCATCCGCCCGATCCAGCCCGACGATGCCGACATGCTGCAGGCCTTCGTGCGCAGCCTGTCGCAGGAGAGCCGCTACTTCCGCTTCGCCAGCGCGATGCCCGAGCTGCCGCCGCGCATGCTGGCGCGCTACACGCTGATCGACTACGACCGCGAGATGGCGCTGGTGGCGGTGCACCGCAAGCGCGAGGCCACGGCCGATGGCGAATTCACCGAGACCGAGCAGATCATCGGCGTGTCGCGCTACATCACCAATCCCGACCAGACCAGCTGCGAGTTCTCGCTGGTGGTGTCGGACCACTACAAGGGCCAGGGCCTGGGCTCGCGGCTGATGCTGTCGATCATGGAGTTCGCCCGCGCCAAGGGCTTGAGCGAGATCGACGGTCTGGTGCTGGCCAACAACCCCAACATGCTGCGGCTGATGACCGGGCTGGGCTACACGGTGCACCCGTTCCCCGAAGACCCGGACTTCAAGCTGGTCAGCAAAGCGCTCTGACCGCCGACCTCCCCTCACGCCGGGGAGGTGGCGCCGGCCTCAAGCCTTGGGCTTGACCGCCTCGAAGTTGGCGATGCCGGTCAGGATCTCCTCGTGCGCGCCCTCGGGCCCGGTCCAGCCGGTCACCTTGACCCACTTGCCCTCTTCCAGGTCCTTGTAGTGCTCGAAGAAGTGCTGGATGGTCTTGATGCGCAGCGGGTTCAGGTCTTCCGGCTTTTTCCACTGGCTGTAGATCGACAGCACCTTGTCGATCGGCACGGCCAGCAACTTGTTGTCGCCGCCGGCTTCGTCTTCCATCTTCATCATGCCGATCGCGCGGCAGGTGACCACCACGCCGGGGATCAATGGCACCGGCGTGATCACCAGCACGTCCACCGGGTCGCCATCGTCGGACAGGGTGTTCGGGATGTAGCCGTAGTTGCACGGGTAGTGCATCGCGGTGCTCATGAAGCGGTCGACGAACAGCGCGCCGGTCTCGTGATCGACCTCGTACTTGATCGGATCGGCGTTCATCGGGATCTCGATGATCACGTTGAACTCTTCGGGCGCCTTGGCGCCGGGCGTCACGTTGTGCAGGCTCATGGGAGGGCTCGGTGTCAGGGGGAAACCCGCATTCTACGAAGTGCGCTTGCCCAGCCCTGACGCCAGCGACGCATTTGCGCTACCGCAGGAAAACACCGTCGCCAGCGCACCACGCATCCCCTACAGTGCTTCGGCGACCCTGCCCAGGCCGAGAAGATGACCTGCGGGCACCAAAACCACATGGGCGTTTTTCAATCACAGGGCTTACCGAGGAAGGAGATACCTTGATATCTACAAACATGGCGCTCTACATAGCGCTGGCGTGCGGCCTCGCGGCCGTGCTTTACGGGTTTGTCCAGCGCAGCTGGATTCTTGGGCAGGACGCGGGCAATGCCCGCATGCAGGAAATCGCCGGCGCGATCCAACAAGGCGCCGCGGCCTATCTGGCGCGACAGTACAAGACCATCGCCATCGTGGGCGTGGTCCTGGCGATCGCGATCGGCGTCTTCCTCGACGGCACCACCGCGGTGGGCTTCGTGCTGGGCGCGCTGCTGTCGGGTGCCTGCGGCTTCATCGGCATGAACGTCTCGGTCAAGGCCAACGTGCGCACCGCGCAGGCCGCCACCAAGGGCATCGGCCCGGCGCTCGATGTC
>JAURXG010000445.1 GCA_030654555.1 Aquabacterium sp. | reverse complement strand
GCGCCGCTCTCGGCGGGCGGGCAGGTCTGCTGCACGCCGGGCTTCAACGCCCTGAAGTTCTTCGGCTGGATGGAAGAGGCTCATCCCACCTGGTACACCGCCGTGCCGACCATGCACCAGGCGATTGCTGCGCGGGGCAGGGGGCATGGCGACACCATCCGGCGCCATCCGCTGCGATTCATCAGGTCGTCGTCGTCGTCGATGCCGCCGCAGGTCATCAAGGAGATCGAAGCCGTCTTCGATGCGCCGTTGATCGAGGCCTACGGCATGACCGAAGCCACGCACCAGATGGCTTCGAATCCCTTGCCCCCGAAGGTACGCAAGCCCGGAACCGTGGGCCTTCCCGGCGGTCCGCAGGTGGAGATCCGCGGCGAGGACGGCAGGCTGCTGGGGCCGGGTGAGATCGGAGAGATCGTGATCCGCGGCCCGAACGTGACCGCTGGCTACGAGAACAATCCGCGCGCCAACGAAGAGGGCTACGCCGACGGCTGGTTTCGCACGGGCGATCAGGGCGCAAAAGACGCCGAGGGCTACCTCAGCATCACGGGGCGCCTGAAGGAGATCATCAACAGGGGCGGCGAGAAGGTCAGTCCGCGCGAGGTCGACGAGATCCTGATGGACCACCCGGCCGTGGCCCAGGTGGTCTGCTTCGGCATGCCCCACCCCAAGCTGGGCGAGGAAGTGGCCGCGGTGGTGGTGCTGCGCGAGGGCCAGGTGGCCACCGAGCGCGAGCTGCAGGCCTTCGTCGCCGGCCGCGCCGCCGACTACAAGGTGCCCAAGAAGATCCTGTTCATGGACGAGATCCCCAAGGGCGCCACCGGCAAGCTGCAGCGCATCGGCCTGGCCCAGAAGCTGGGCCTGGGCTGATCTCAACCAGCACCTTGTTCAGCGATTGCTGAATTCTTGACCAAGCCGAACTGAATTGACCGGCCTAGCCGGCCTTTCCTACAGTGTGTCAAGCCGTCCGAGCCTGGATGGCGCCTCTGGTTGTGCCCCCCAAGGAGTTCCCATGCAGTTAACCCCCTCACGCCTGGCCCTTGCGGCCGCCACCGTCGCCGTCGGCCTGCTGAGCGCGGCCACCAGTGCCGTGGCGGCCTGGGAGCCCAGCAAGCCGGTCGAGTTCGTGGTGCCCGCCGGCACTGGCGGCGGCGCCGACCAGATGGCGCGTTTCATCCAGGGCGTGGTGGCCAAGAACAAGCTGATGAAGCAACCGATCATCGTCGTCAACAAGAGCGGCGGTGCCGGCGCCGAGGGCTTTCTCGACGTCAAGGGCGACAAGGCCAACCCGCACAAGATCGTCATCACGCTGAGCAACCTGTTCACCACGCCGCTGGCCACCGGCGTGCCCTTCAACTGGCGCGACCTGACGCCGGTGCAGATGCTGGCACTCGACCAGTTCGTGCTGTGGGTCAATGAAGAATCGCCACACAAGACCGCCAAGGCCTACCTGGATGCGGTGAAGGCCGGCGCGCCCAACAGCTTCAAGATGGGTGGCACGGGCAGCAAACAAGAAGACCAGATCATCACCGTGATGATCGAGCGCGCCGCCGGCAAGAAGATGACCTACATCCCCTACAAGGGCGGTGGCGACGTGGCGGTGCAACTGGTGGGCAACCACATCAGCTCCACCGTCAACAACCCGATCGAGGCCGAATCACATTGGCGTGCCGGCAAGCTGCGCCCGCTGTGCGTGATGGACAAGGCCGCCATGCCCTACAAGGCCAAACTCACCGCCACCCAGAGCTGGGCCGACATCCCCACCTGCGCATCGGCCGGGCTGCCGGTCGACTACCTGATGCTGCGGGGCATCTTCATGCCACCGGGTGTCACACCCGAGCAGGTGGCGTATTACGCCGACCTGATCAAGAAGATCCAGGCCCTGCCCGAGTGGAAGGAGTTCATGGACAAGGGCGCCTTCAACACCACGTCGCTGCAAGGCGCCGCCTTCGTCGACTGGCTGGGCAAAAACGAGCAGATGCACCGCGTGCTGATGCGCGACGCCGGCTTCCTGGCGCAATAACCCGGCGGACCCGATGGCCAACGAACCCGGCAACCGCTCTACCGATGTGCGCACCCGCGGGCCCGAAGTGGGCGTGGCGGGGTTTCTGTTCGCCGTCGCGCTGCTGGTCATCACCGACAGCCTGCGGG